>JACUTX010000330.1 GCA_014859615.1 Desulfuromonadales bacterium
CTCGATATCTGGCACGGTGAGCCGTTGGTCTGTTTTGAGCCTGCCATGATTGAGCAATTCATGGTGCAGGGATGATGACGAAAGTGGTCCTCCTTGCCGTTGGCGGGCGTAAATTTTCGTTGCCCGTTGAACAGATCAAACATGTTTTGTCCGTTCCGCAGCTGTTTCCTTTGGTCTGTTTACGTCAGGAAATTGCCGGTGTTTTCATGTATAATGATGAGCCAGTCCCGGTTCTGGCGCTGTCGAAACTGCCTGAGCTGCATTTTCAGGAGACGGTTACTGGTAACGCCTATGTTGTTCTGGTGCAGAGCGAGTATGGAAATGTTGGACTTCCGGTCGATTCAGCAGTGACTATCGTTAATGCGGAAGATGGTTTCATTGAAGAGATTCTCTTGTCAGAAGAAGAGCAAGGGGGTCATCTGTTTATTTTCCAGGGTGCCCGTTATCCGATACTCGATATTGACGGGATCTTGGCCCGGTTACAGTATTAAAGACGTAGAATCCCCGTCAAGGAGGCTTGAATGAGTAGAAAACTGTTGTTGGCTGACGACAGTATTACAATTCAGAAGGTCATCGGCATCACCTTTGCCAATGAAGACTACCAGCTCACGATTGTCGACAATGGCGATGCTGCCCTTGAGAAGGCGCGTGCAGATCGTCCAGATCTGATTCTTGCCGACGTATTTATGCCGGGTAAGAACGGTTATGAAGTTGCTGCGGCAGTAAAACAGGATCCCGCCTTACGGGGCGTGCCGGTACTGCTGCTTGCCGGGACATTTGAACCGTTTGATGAAGAGAAGGCGGTCAGTTCCGGTGCCGACAGCTGGATTTCAAAGCCGTTTGAATCGCAGGCGCTGATTACCAAGGTTGAAGAGCTGCTTGCGTTAAGACCGGCGGCCGCACCGATTCAACCTGTCGCTCCGGTTGCGCAGGCTCCGGTTTCAGATCCATGGGGCGATGTGGATCATTCCACGGCAGAGTCGCCTGTTGCTTCTGAATTACCAATTTTTGAAGATGATGCAGATTTTATCGTCGATGATAACGCTGGTGATGAATTGACCGAGGAGATTCAGGATGTCTGGGCGGACACCGAATCGATTCCGCTTGAGGAGATAGATGTTGTGGCGCTTGAGCCGATCGCTCCGCCGGTACAATCGGCTGTTCCGCCTGTGCAACCGGCTGTTCCGCCTGTGCAACCGGCTGCTCCGCCTGTGCAACCGGCTGCTCCGCCTGTGCGACCGGCCACAGCAGCGGGGATCGAATCTCAGGTTGCGGCGTTGTCAGAGAATGATCTGGAAAGACTGATTGAACGGGTGGCCGGTGTGGTACTGGAGAAGATTGCCTGGGAAGTTGTCCCCGATCTTGCTGAAACTTTAATTAAAGCTGAAATTCGCAAAATCAGGGAGAGTGCATAGTGGGAGCATTCAGTCTGAATCGGTCTTTTGGCCAGTATAAAAAGGGAATGGGGATGGTGTCTCGCCCCATTTCCTTTATTTCTGCTGATAGAAATATTATTGGCGTCGCAAAAACTCGCCAAGTTGCCTGAATCATCTCGCGGCTTCGACGCACACAAGTTCGCCTCATTGCTCGATCATTGCGCGCCTTGCATTTGGCGTTTTTGTTTAGCCATCGATATCGATACTTTTTGTGAAAGTAACAAAATACTAACCGGAATAGATCGGGGCCTCCCCGATAGAGGGCGCGTCATACACGATGGAGTCAAAACTTTCTAAAGGGTACGAACCACAGAGTGTTGAACAAAAATGGTATGCGGCCTGGGAACGCGACAAGCTGTTTCACGCGGATGAAACCAGTCTCAAAAAACCGTATTCCATCGTTATCCCGCCGCCGAATGTGACCGGCGTTTTGCACATGGGACATGCCCTCAATAACACGGTACAGGATATCCTCTGTCGCTGGCATCGGATGCGTGGCTTTGAGGTTCTCTGGATTCCTGGGACTGACCATGCCGGTATCGCCACGCAGAATGTGGTGGAGAAGCAGCTTGCTGCCGAGGGGATCGATCGGCATGCCGTCGGGCGGGAGAAATTCATCAAGCGCGTCTGGCAGTGGCGTGAAGAATCCGGCGGGCAGATCATTCAGCAACTCAAGCGTCTCGGCGCCTCCTGTGATTGGGAGCGTGAACGCTTCACCATGGATGAGGGGTTGTCTAAAGCGGTGCGTGAGGTGTTCGTTCGTCTCCATGACGACGGTCTGATTTACCGTGCCAACCGTCTGATCAATTGGTGTCCTCGTTGTCATACGGCTCTATCCGATCTCGAAGTTGAGCATGAAGATAAAAATGGACATCTCTGGCATCTGCGTTATCCGGTTGCCGGAACGGACCGGGTACTGGTGGTGGCGACGACCCGACCGGAGACGATGCTTGGTGATACCGC
>JACUTX010000331.1 GCA_014859615.1 Desulfuromonadales bacterium
GATCCGCATCTTTGATATCGACTTTAAGCAGTTCCAGATAGCCGATAATCGCCGCCAGCGGATTGCCGATTTCATGCGCCATCCCGGCCGAGAGATGACCGACAGACACCATCCGTTCCGAACGTAAAAGCTCCTCGCGCCCGTTGCGCAGCGCATCGATCATCCGGTTGAACGACTCCGAGAGTTCGGCAAGCTCACGGGGGCCCTTAATCTCAACCGAGGTTTCGAGCTCTCCGTCGGCAACCGCAGCGGTCGCTTCTTTAAGCCGATGCACCGGACGGACAACATTACGATTTAAAACAACGACGCCGAAGGTGGTCAGAACCAGACCATAAAGAAGCACGTAAAGAAAAACCAGCCGCCGGTTTTCTGCAACCTGGGCATAGATGTCCGCCAGGGAAAATTGCATCCAGATCACTCCGGCAAAGCTCTGATCTTTATCATACAGCGCGGCTGCCGCTTCGATGGAACCGGTCGGCTGCTCACCGAGCGGAAGCCAGAGAAAGGGGTAATCGATCTGCAGTTGCGGACCGGATCCCAGACGGGCCTGTTGTGCCAGATTGGCGGAACGGTGCCCGGCGGAGGGAGAGAGGGAGCCGCCGAGCGAGCGCATGGAACGGCTGTAGAGTTCCCATCCGAGCAGCTTCAGATCAACCCCTGTCAGAAGATGTCTGATCGTTTCAGGCTCTACAGTCGTTACCGGTTGCCGGTCTGCATCGATCGCCCGTGCTACCAGCTGAACTGTAGAGTGAACCTGTTTAAGCTGCTGGTCGATCAAGCGCTGCTCGGTCAGATGCAACAGAAGAAAACCGCCAAAAAAAAGTGCCGCCCCGACCAGCATTGCAGTGGTAAAAATAAGCTCGGCTTTGAGTCCAACGGTTCGGCGCACAACGACCTCTTCTCTTTTAAGTGAATCAATGGTGAATAATAACACACTCTTATTTCTTTGGGCAGACCCTCTATCGGTAAATAGTTTATGGCAAAAATGAACAGTTCCTGTTAGCATCCTGACAACAATCAGGGTCACGATTCAGCGCAGCAAGAAAATGGTGTTATTTCTAAAAGATTGTAACTGTTCAGCACGACTATTACGGCATGTGGTCAGCAGCTGTTGCCTGCGTAAAGCGTTGTCACTTAACTTCCCTCCGACAACAGTAGTCGCCCACATGCTGTGCGGTTTGAACAGGGTGCTGAATAATATAAAAGATTAAATTTTTTACAAAAAGGTTGTCATCCCCGAATGCTTTCATCGGGGATCCAGCATGTTCAATCTTTTAACGTATATGACACTTTTGCAAAAAACTCTGTTTCATCGAAAATCGAGCTTTTAAAACCATAAATCCTCGATAGACTCTCTTTGGGGAGGATCGATTCCCCCTCTTTTTTTGATTGAACTGAATATTCACCCGCTATTTTTTATAAAAATTTTCAGGAGATAAACTTCATGTCACGAATTCCGGTTGTCGATCAAGAGTGTTGCATCAGCTGTGAAGTCTGTACCCAGATCTGCCCCGAAGTGTTTCGAATGGAAGGGGGGGAAGAGGGGCACAATCACGATCATGGCGAACATAAGTCGATCGTCTACAACCCGACCGGTGCGCCAGAAGAGAAGATCGAAGCGGCTATGGACGGCTGTCCGGCCGCTTGTATTTACTGGCAAGAATGATGTTCTGTCGTCAGAATAAATTTAATTTTTTTTACAGGCCGATAACCTCTGATGTCGCCAAACCTGCAAGCGAATATCCGCAAACTTTACATCTTTTCATTCCTCAAGATGATGCTCTTTCCGATGGCGATCATCACCCTCTTCTGGAAAGATCATATCGGCCTGACACTGACCGAGATCATGCTGCTGCAGGCGGTCTTCTCTCTCGCTTCCCTCTCCCTTGAGTACCCGTCCGGGTATCTAAGTGATCGTCTCGGCTACCGCTTCAGTTTAAACATCGCCACCCTGTTCGGGATTGCTGGCTGGTCGCTCTACACCGTCGCCGGCAGCTTCACCGGCGTTCTTGTGGCCGAAATTCTGCTCGGAATCTCCTATGCCTTTATCAGCGGCAGCGATAGCGCCCTTTTGTTTGAAACCTTGAAGCAGCAAAAAAAAGAACAGCTCTACACCCTCTACGATGGGCGTATGTCCGGTTTTGCCCAGATTGGCGAAGCGGTCGGCGCTCTGGGGGCCGGGCTTCTTTATGCCGCCTTTCCCCTCCTGCCGTTTCTGATTCAGATTCTGGTCTGGATCGTTGCGCTGCTGATTACCCTGTCGCTGCGCGAGGTCGAAAAAGCAGAACCACCCGATCGGTCGCATCTGCACGAAATGATCGCGACCTGGCGGCTTGCCTGGCGGGACAATGCGCGAATCAGGGGGACGATTCTTCTGGCAACCTCTGCCGGA
>JACUTX010000332.1 GCA_014859615.1 Desulfuromonadales bacterium
ATGTTTCGGGTCAGATCAAGAAAGAGATCGTCGCCGTTGTCGAGGTGAACGATGATCCGCTTGCCGGTCTCTTCAAATTGGCACTCTCTCTGAATCAGGTAGTCGCGAATCGTTTGATCGGGGTCGGCGATCTCCAGTACTGAATGGCCGATCTTTTTGCGGATCAGCTCGGCCGGTCTCCCTTCGATCAGGATGGTTCCCCGATCGACGATGATCATCCGATCGCAGAGCCGCTCCGCTTCTTCCATGTAGTGAGTGGTGAGCAGGATGGTCAGCCCCTGTTCTTTGAGCTCCGCCAGCTTCTCCCAGAGGAGCTGGCGACTCTGCGGGTCGAGGCCGGTGGTCGGTTCATCGAGAATCAGCAGATCGGGGCGGTTAACCAGCGCCCGGGCGAGCATCAGGCGGCGCATCAGGCCGCCGGAGAGAATCCGGACGTTATCGGTGGCGCGACTCTCCAGGGCAAAAAACTTGAGCAGTTCGTCGGCGCGATTGAGCGCTTCATGGCGTGGAATCGAAAAATAACGGGCGTAACCGATCAGATTTTCGCGTACGCAGACATCCGGGTCGAGGGAGTTTTCCTGCTGACAGATGCCGATTCGGGCTTTGATCTCCCGAATATGTGTATCGATGTCGAGACCGAACAGCGACAGCTCGCCGGAATCGCGCGGGGTATAACCATAGAGCATGCAGATCGTGGTGGTTTTTCCGGCACCGTTCGGGCCGAGCAGGCCGAAACATTCCCCTTTTTTGATTGAGAACGAAATATCGTCAACCGCCTTGAGGTTGCCGTAGGTTTTGCGTAATGAGTTTGCCTGCAGGATGCTCATATGACCTCTGTAGTCAGATTTGTCAGCAAAGTTTACGCCGCTGCGACGACATTAACAAGTCTGATTTATCAAACTGCCGGAGGGCGAGATCCGTCTCTGCAAAGAGGGGATAAAAAAGAGTGATTTTACCTTGCCGTGCGCTGAAGACTGCTTGAGTTCAACAGTCGATCATGCTAGTTTTAAAAAGTCTTACCCCTTTGCGGCATGTTGTGCTGAAAATTAAACTATAGATTTTTTTTTGCTGGTTTCGTTGGCGCGGTCAGCTCTTGGCTTTTCGGCTGGGCTTTGTTTAATTGAGCACTGGTTGTTTTTTTGTTCTTCAGGGGGAGACTTTCGTATCGGTTATACTCCCCCCTTATTTAAATTGCGGAGCAACATGCACGATCTACTCTTTCTACGTGATCTACTGGTTCTGCTCGGACTCGCCCTGACCAACGCTTTTCTGTTCAGCAAGCTTCGTCTCTCGCCGATCATCGGATATCTGGTCACCGGTCTGCTGGTCGGCCCTTCTGGTTTTTTCCCGATCAGCTCCGTAACCGAGGTGGAGGTTATTGCCGAGGTTGGCGTCATCCTGCTCCTTTTTACGATCGGACTCGAATTCTCGATCGGGCGAATAGCCCGCCTAAAAGGGCTGATGCTGAAAAGTGGTCTGGCCCAGGTGCTGTTGACGA
This sequence comes from Desulfuromonadales bacterium, assembly GCA_014859615.1. Classification (GTDB taxonomy): domain Bacteria; phylum Desulfobacterota; class Desulfuromonadia; order Desulfuromonadales; family UBA2294; genus Kmv16. Next base: position 1,499 of record JACUTX010000332.1, read on the forward strand.
CCGGACTGGTCTTCTGTGTCAGTCTGCTGTTTCATCTCGACTGGCGCCCGGCTCTGGCTCTTGGCATGGCACTCGCCCTCTCCTCGACGGCGATCGTATTGAAGCTTCTGCTTGAAAGCGGCGAGGTCGATGCCGCTCACGGTCGGGCCTCCTTGGCGATTCTTCTCTGTCAGGATCTCTGTGTTATCGGTTTTTTGCTGCTGTTGCCGCTTCTCGGTGGCGATTTTGTTCAGCCGTCACTACTCGGCCTGCTCCGCTCGGTCGCTCTGCTCGGCGGTCTGTTTCTGTTTGCCCGTCATCTGCTGCAGCCGTTGCTGCGCGTTGTTCTCAGGACACGTTCCGCCGAGATTTTCCGGTTGATGATTCTGACTCTGGTGCTCGGCACCGCCTGGGTCACCTACGAGGCTGGCCTTTCACTGGCTCTCGGCGCCTTTCTGGCCGGACTCGCCCTGGCCGAGTCCGATTACTCACACCAGGTTTTGTCGGATATTATCCCGTTTCGCGACGCTTTTCTGGCGATATTCTTCATCTCTATGGGGATGTTGGTGGATGTGCGAATTCTGGTCGATGACTGGTTGATCATTCTCATCGGTTTTATGCTGTTGATCTCGCTTAAAGTCGTCGCCACAACCGTTGCCACGCTGCTGTCACGCTATCCGTTGCGGATTGCTCTGACCACCGGTCTGATCCTGTTTCAGGTCGGTGAATTCTCTTTTATCCTGATGAAGAAGGCTCTGGTGCTCAATGTGGTCTCCGAATCGGTCTATCAGACGACCCTCTCGATTATCGCCCTGACCATGATGGTCACGCCGTTTATGGTTTCACGCGCGCCTGCCCTGGCGGTCAGAATCAGCGGCTGGTTCGGTGTTAAGCCGGAAGAGTGGACCGA
>JACUTX010000333.1 GCA_014859615.1 Desulfuromonadales bacterium
AGGCGGGGCTGAATCAGGGCGCGTCACTGCAGACGTTGCTGGTGCTGTCGGCACTGTGCTGGGTTATCGGCGGTTTTGTCTACGCCTTGGTTCGGGAAAAGCGCTTCCGCATGACCGGCAAGAAAGCCGCCTATGCCTCTCTTTCGGGTGTGCTGGTGTTTCTGATCGTCAATTTTCTGCTGCTGGCCATCGAGAAAGGGCAGGCCAGCGTTGTCATTCCCATCGCCAACATGAGTTTTGCTGTCGCCCTGTTGTTGGCCGTCGTGTTAGGGATGGAACGACTGACCCTGCATAAAATCGCCGCAGTGTCTATGGCGGTTGGTTCCATCCTGATGCTGTCGCTGGTATAGTCAACATATAAAGGCGCGCGTCAGGAATGCAAGAGGTGAGCGTCGGTGTGGCAATTTGACTCCATCTTCAGCAGAAACCGCCAGACCGGCATCACGTGAATGGTGCCGAAGCCCACGTGGATAGTTTCATCGGTGCCCCAGGTGACGATGCTTCCCTCCGCTACCGCCAGTTCGATCATGGCTTCGGAGAGGGATCGGACCTCGCTCTGCTTGACGAGGGGATCGGCCAGGGAGGCGCAGACCTGGATCAATCGTAGGTCTCGTTCTTGTCCCGGCACTGACGGCAGAAGCGCGACAAGGTCCACCTCTCGGCCCGTCCTGGTCTTGTGGTAGAAGATCTTCGGCGTCACCTGGCGCAGCGTGGTGAACACCAGATTCTCCAGCAAACTGTCGCGGTTGGTAAGGATGTCGAAGCTGACCGAGGCCGCCAGGGTGTGGTCGATGCAGTAGACCTTGCGGGGATTAACGCTGATCCGGGTCGGCGAGCTGGAAAAGATGTTCACGCTGAACAGCAGCCCGACATCCTTGAACGCGACGAGCCAATCGACCACCGAGCTTTTGCGCACCCGGTGGCCGAGGGATTTCAGATAATCAGTCAGGTGGCTGACGGCGTAGTAGGAGCCGGAGTTGTCGTGCAGCCAGTAGGTCAGATCGATCACCGACCGAGGGGGGAATGTTGTGATGCCCGATGATGCTGGTGGGGATGGTGTTCCAGTTTTCCTGATGGGACTCGATGCTCTGGTGCTGGTCGAGTCGGTTCACGCCGGGGTAGCAGCTCGACCGGCGGCTCAAGGTTCTGGTATTTGCGATGATTTGTTTCAGAGTAGAGACTGTTTTGCGTCAGGTCGACGCACCCTCCAATCCTGTGAAGCAGATGAAACCGTTTGCTGGAAAATGGCTGTCTCGTGTTCGCCAAGGACCAAGATTTCTTGGAGTGCAACAGTGTATTTGCTCCGCTTGTTTGGATCGATTTTGCCCCGTGATGATTCATGATATTGCTGATTTTTTTTGGAGCTAACACAATGCAATGCACAATTGTTTCCCCGCATGAAGATCCATTCTTTTTTGACCGCGAAGCGTTTGAAGCTGTGGCCTCAGTCGGGGTCGTCAGTAATGGTCTTCGCTGTTTTAAAGAGAAGCGAGTCTTGGCCGTAGATCAGAACCAAATGTGTTTGTGGGCGCAGGTCGAGGATGAGACCTTTGCAAATCCGTGCATGGTCGAGATAACTGCGACTGACAATGCTCTGCTATTGAAGTGCGACTGCTGTGACGGAGAGGAGGTCTGCTCCCATATGGTGGCGACTCTTTACGCTTACGCTGATCAGAAAGAATCCGCCGGTCAGCTTTTTTCCGCTGTAGACAGCGCCATCCGCGATCGGGTACAGCGCGGTCGTACTGAAGTTCAGGTTGAACTGCTCAGCGGCGAACCATGGTTTGGCATCTGGCAGGCGGAAACGATTGCTTCGGCAACCCATTTTCCCAAGCGCTATCGAGTGACTATCCGCAGTCTGGAGAGCCGCGCCAATCTGTGTACCTGTCCCGATTTTCTCATCAATCAGCTTGGCACCTGTAAACATGTTGAAGCTGTTTTGCACAAAATCAGCAAACTCAAGGATTTTCGTAAAATAAAACGGCTGCCGGCGCCAGTATCCTACGTTTATCTGGCCTGGGACGTGGAAGATGCACCACAGTTACATCTGCATCGCCAGGGAGTCATCGTACCAGAGTTAAAGGATTTGCTGGACGATTATTTTGATGCTGCCGGGCGTTTCAAAGGACGACTACCGGACGATTTTTTCCGTTTTTCCGATCGGGTTGAAGCTCACGCTGATGTGCAGCTGGGTGAGGACGCCACCGGTTTTGTGCGACAGTTGGCGACTGATGCCGCTCATCGTTTGCGGGCGAACGAGATTTGCTCACGGATTCTTTCCACCGATGGTCGTTTGCCTGGTGTGAAGGCGCGGCTGTATCCGTATCAGATCGAGGGCGTTGCTTTTCTGGCCGGAACGGGTCGCGCTTTGCTAG
>JACUTX010000334.1 GCA_014859615.1 Desulfuromonadales bacterium
CGGTCAACACAATAGAACAGGTTTTATTCTGTTTGACCGCTTCGATCCGCGCTTTCTGAAAAAAGCCGTAAAGACGGCGCATATCAGCACTGACATTTGCATTCTGCCGCCAGTTATTAAAACTCGGCGTCCCTATTGCGGCAATCAGGCCGATAATTACAATAACGATCAATACCTCGATCAAGGTGAAACCTGAATCTGTTTTTTTTCGATGTTTGATCAACATAATCAAAAACCCTACCTTTTTGAATGCAGATTCAGCATGAACGTGCAAAAAGAATTGTGCACAGACCATACCAAGCGAAAAGAGAAAAAATCATATTATATATCAGACGGTTACAATATTGAGCGGCAGGTTGAACAGAGCAAAAAATGTTTATGATGTGCATTTTTTGCATAGAATCAGTCGAGATCGTAATCCTTGATTTTATACTGCAGCGCCCGAAGGCTGATTTCGAGCAGTTTGGCGGCCTGGGTTCGATTGCCGGCGGTCTGTAGCAGCGCTTTGCGGATATACTCTTTTTCCAACCGTTCGCTCGCTTCTCTGAGGGAGAATCGTTCCTCACACTCGCGCTCTTTACGCCGGAACTCCCACGGCATCTGATCGATATCGATCGTTTGTTCACGGCAAAAGATGATGGCTTTTTCCATAAAATTCTGCAGCTCACGTACATTTCCGGGCCAACTGTAATCCTGCAGGGACGCGATAGCGGCACCGGTCATCTTGAGCGGACGTCGGCCATCGCGGGCACAAATCGTGGCAACAAAATGTTCAGCCAAAAGAGGGATATCTTCCTTGCGCTCGCGCAACGCCGGAACATACAGTTCGACGACGGCCAGACGAAAAAAAAGATCGTCGCGAAACACCCCTGCATCAACCTGGGACTGCATATTGCGCGCTGTTGCCGCCAAAATACGAACATCGACCTTTTGCGATTTTGAATCTCCGACCCGACGCACTTCCCCCTCCTGCAGAACCCGGAGCAGCTTCGGCTGCATATCGAGAGGAAATTCGCCAATCTCATCGAGAAACAGGGTGCCGCCATCCGCTTCGGCAAACAGCCCTTGCCGGTTGCGATCGGCACCGGTAAACGCCCCCTTGACGTGTCCGAACAGTTCACTCTCCATGAGACTGGGAGTGATAGCGGTACAGTTGACGGCGATAAACGGTTCGCGGCTGCGACTCCCTTCATTATGCAGGGCACGGGCGATTAACTCCTTGCCGGTTCCGGTCTCGCCGGTAATCAGCACCGGGGAGCGAACATTGGCCACCTGACTGACCATGGCAAGAACTTTAGCCATACCGGCGCTTTGGTAAATAATTTTGTTCTGGCCGGTCTGCTTTTTGAGCGTTTTTTTCAAAAGTGTGTTCTCACGTATCAACTGCAGCCTCTCATCGGCCTTACGGACGGCCAGAATCACTTCATCCGGCTTGAACGGTTTGGCGATATAATCGTAGGCTCCTTCTTTCATACATTCGAGCGCCATTTCGATCGATCCGTAGGCACTCATCATGATGAAGGTCGATTTCAACTTCTGTCTTTTTACTTCGCGCAAAAAACCGAGTCCATCGAGGCCCGGCATACGAATATCACAAAGGGTCACATCGATGTCTCCGTTGGCCAGGCGGGCCAGAGCACTCTCGGCATCGATCGCCTCAACCACCTGAAACCGTTCGCGTTCCAGCACCAGACGGAGCATGTGCCGCATCCCGGTTTCATCGTCGACAATGAGTACAGTTCGCTCTCTGTTCATGTTTGCATCCTGTCGATAGCAGGGAGACGCACGAAAAAAGTGCTGCCGCGCCGCTGTTCAGAAATCAGTTCAATCCGTCCCCCCGCTTCAGTAACGATCCGGTGGCAGATTGTCAGCCCGAGACCGCGCCCCTCTCCTTCTGGCTTGGTCGAAAAAAACGGGTCGAACATCTGACTCCGGGTTTCGGCATCGACCCCTTTCCCCTGATCACAAACCGCAATTACGACCTCATTTTTGAGCCGACTGGCCGAAACCGTTATCAGACCGCCAGCCTCGCTGGCATCGCGAGCATTGACAATGAGATTAACCAGAACTTGCGTCAGTTTGTGAGGGTTGATGCAGATATCAGGAAGATCTTCAGGAGAGTCGATCGTTAGAGTGTAGCGATCAAAAGCAGGCTGCCCCTGCAACGATTTAACCGTGGCATCGATGATTGTCGTGGGGTTGACCGGATCAGCAACCACTCCGGTTGGAGCGGCATAATCGAGCAGATCTCTGACCAAGCGATCGATACGGGCGGCCTCATCAAGGCTACGGCATACCAGATCATGCTGATCCGCATCTTTGATATCGACTTTAAGCAGTTCCAGATAGCCGATAATCGCCGC
>JACUTX010000050.1 GCA_014859615.1 Desulfuromonadales bacterium
GCTGGCGGCGTTGCGCCGGGAACCACCGTGCACATTCGCGCCACCGTCTCTGACCCCTTCGGGAGCTACGATATCAACGCCGCACGGATCACGCTCACCGATCCCCTCGGCGCGATCCAGGTGAATAATCAGCCGATGGCCCCCTATGCCGACTCTCTGGCCGCCACCAAAACATTTGAGTACATCTACGATCTCCCCGCCGGGGCAGAGCTGGGCAACTGGACCATCCGGGTTGACAGTGATGAAGGGACCGAAGGGACGATCAGCGATTATGGTCTTGGCACCTTGTCGGTGACGGAACCCATGCCTTCACTCATGATTCTCAAATCGGCGGATAAGGCGACTGTCAACCCCGGCGAAGTGATCACCTACACCATCACTACGATGAACAGCGGTGCTGGCCCGGCCACAACGGTCCAGGTTTTCGACAATCTCAGCCCCTATGTTGGTTTAATCCTCGACTACGACGGCGTCACCCCCCCTTATGAACCGTTCGACTTTGTGCCGGGAACCTCGGGGCTGACTTTTGGCACCCCGGTCTACTACAACTCAGACGGTATTTTTAACCCCAACTTTGCGGCGGGTGAAGATGACACCGTAATTCGCTGGGAAACACCGATGACCGGCAGCTTCAATCCAGGGAGCCAGTTCACCCTGCGCTTCAAGGTTCGCGTGAAATAACCCGTAACTTGATTAAGGAGATTTTATAATGAAAAAAATTCTGATTCTGACAACAACTGCACTGCTTCTGGCGACCACGATAGCCTGGGCGGCCCCGAAAATCGAAATCGCGTTGACCGCTGAAGTCGAAATCAAGTCAATCGTTGATGGCAAGGAAGTGATCACGCGGGTTCCGGCGGCTGAGGCAAAGCCGGGAGAGATCATCTACTATACGCTCACCTACCACAACAGCGGCGATCAGACGGCTACAGAGGTCAAGCTCAATGATCCGATTCCGAAGGATACCCAATATATAACCGGCAGTGCCTTCGGTACAGGGGCCAAAATCACTTTTTCTGCCGATGGTGGCGAGACATACCAGGAGGCAACACTTGTCACCTTCAAGATTACGAATGCCGATGGAACGACTTCGGTAAAATCAGCATCGCCGGATCAGTATACCGATATTCGCTGGACCGTCGACTCGATCGCGGCCGGTTCCTCAGGGACGGTCGGCTTTGCCGCCGTGGTTCGATAAAAAGGGATAAATAAATCTACCCAAATAATGGAGACAAACCATGAACAGTCGATACGCACAACAGAGACAACCGCAAAGTTATACCCGCACACGCGCCTGGCTGGCAGCCCAGGGGGGCTGGCTCTGGCGTCTGCTACCAAAACCACCGGATAAGTATCAGACTTTTGATAACAGAGAAGTGATGACGATAACCAAAAAAGACAACATCAAACGCGATTCACAAAGGAGTTCAATCATGACGAAGCAGATATTCAAAAAAAGCGGTCCCCTGCTCGGGATCATCGCCGCGGCTCTGATCTGGGTCGCCTCCGCCGCCACCCCGGCTGACGCCCTCGTCGCCGCAGGGACTACCATCAGCAATCAGGCAACCGTCAGTTATTTAGAAGGGGCCGACGCGAATTCAAACATTGTCAACACCACGGTCAATCTGGTCTCAGGACTGGCCTGGGATGACACCTCCCTGAGCCCAACCACCCAGTCGGTCGGGTCAAACATTGCGGTTTCAAACTATACCGCCGACCTGCTCAACCTCGGCAACGGCACCACCGTCGTCACTATTAGTGACGGCACCACCCAGAACGTACCAGCCAACCTGACTGCAGGAGCCTGGGTCATCTCCCCGAACAACCCGACCCTGATCGGGACGGTCTCCAGCGCAGCAGCAACGGACAACGGCACCAACACCACTATCCCGGTCAGCAATCTTAACAATGCCACGATCGTCAATGGAACCACACAGGTACATATCGGCGGTGCAACCGGTACCTACTACACCGTGTTCTCATCCAGTCAAACAGAGTTGGTCGTCGTCGGCGTCGTTGCCGTTCCGACTGGCACCCAGATCGGCGAAGTGATTACCGTCACCTTCAACGGTGATGCTGGTGCATTACAGAACAGCAGCCTCTCGGAGCTGCACCTGCATGCCATGACCGCAACCGACGATATCGGTGGCGGAGTAAACAGTGACGGCAATCCGGCTGCAACCGACACCATCAGCAGTGACGGCACCAACCTGTGGCAGACCAGCGTCATCGCCGGAGCACTGGCTATCACCAAGTATGTTCGTAACGTCACGACCGGAAACGCCGGTACCGGCGCAGCATTCGCGTATGACGGCTTCAACTATTACCTGACAGGTGTCACCGGCAATTCCACCACCGACACCCTCGAATACCTGATCGTCATCAGCAATGCCGGGCCTGGTGATGCCACGGACGTCACCGTCACCGACGATATCAATCCCTTCCTGACCCTGACAACAACCTCGGTCGATATTGATACCAACGGCGACGGCATCTTCGACCGGGTCGATGCGGTCAACAACGATGGCGCCTCGATCACCGGCACGGTTTTGACCGTTTACGCCGGTGTCGGCGGCACGGCTGCGGGTACAACCGGAGGGGCCATTGTTTTTGATGCAACTCCGACCTCAGCCGTTCGCTTCCAGGCCGCGATCCAATAACCCTAATCCGGCAGTGAATCTGACTGCCCAGAAGTGATTGCATGTTCATGACGCTGATCCACATTTTACGAACACTCCTCACCCGCTGTTCTGCAGCGGGCCTGGGAGCTGTGCGTCGTGGGATCAGCAATCTGTATAATCAAACCCAAAGAATCCCGGTCGAAATTATTCGACCGGGATTCCGCCGGTCCGAGAGAGCGACCCTGCGTCGTTTTCTCGGACGGGCGACAGCAACTCTGGCGATATTTTTCAGTCTGACGGTACCCGCCATCGCCTTTGATATCAACAGCTCAGCCCGGGTCGATTTTATTTACGGTGGCACCCCGGCGACACTCATCTCCAACATCGTTACCGTCGTCGTCACCCCGCCACCGTCGGTCGCCACGGCTGAATTCCTGCGCCTCACTTTCGATCCGCTCGGAACAATTCCGGCCATCACTGACTACAGCACAACCGATCCGGCAACCATTTTCCTGCCGATTCTCCCCCAGCCTGCCGCCGGCACTCTCGACGTGGCAACTGGCTACGCCGAAGGGGAGCTGGTTCTGTTCCGGATCACCGATACGGATCAGAATCTTGATCCGACCGCTATCGATTCAATCCTGATCCGCCTCGATCTCCCTCTTTCCGGCGACAGCGAAATTCTCCGGCTGTATGAAGAGAGCAACAACAGCGGCGTCTTTATCGGCTATATCCCGGCCGGAACGGTCGGCCCGACCCTGAACGACGGTTACCTCACCGCACCAAACACCAGTCTGATCGATCTGACTTACGATGATGGTGGGACCACGCTTCTGATCAGCGCCCCGGTCGCAGCAGCATCCAGCGCCCCTCTCTGGCAGACGCTTTCTACCTCACGTCCGGTGGTCGGCCAGGGTGATTTCGTCCCGTATCAGGCAACGGTCGAAAATACCGATCCGTTCCAGCTCGCATCGGCCGTTATTATGACGCAAACGCTGCCGGCTGGTTTTCGCTATCAGCCCGGATCGAGCCGGATGGACGGCGTTGCCATGGCCGATCCGATGATCGGTGCTGATGGACGCACCTTAAGTTTCACGCTTGGCGATCTGGCCGCCGGAGCGACTGTCAGCATCGATTTTGTTGCCGGTGTCTCCACCACCCCCCCTGGTCAGTACCCAAGCAGCGCTCAGGCTGTCGACACAACCGGAATTTTCTCCAATCAGGCCGAAGTCACCGTTCTGATCCGCGACGACCTCTTTACCAATCGCAGTTTTTTGGCCGGACGGGTCGTCCAGTTGAAGACATGTGGCGACCCTGATTCTGCCGTCGGCGTTCCGGGGGTCCGTATCTTCCTCGAAGACGGTACCTTTGTTATCACCGACCAAAAAGGGCGTTATCATGTTGAGGGGTTGAAGCCTGGGACCCACGTCGTACAGCTCGACCCGGTGACGATCCCCGGTCATCTCAAACCGGTATTGTGCGATGACCAGACCCGCTTTGCCAACACCCCTTCTTCGCGCTTTATCGATCTGCAGGGGGGGACCCTCTGGCAGGCCGATTTCTATCTGGCGGAGAATGTCACGGATGGCGAGGTGACCATTCGTCTCGACAACCGGTTCGGCGCAGGGGATGAAGCGATCTACTCCGTGCAGATCTCGGCAAGCCGAGTGACAACCAGCAATCGGAGCTTGAACGTTGCAATTCCGACGGGGGTCACTTATCGACCAGGGAGTGTTACGAGCAATAACAAAACTGTTGCCGACCCGAAAATTGACGGCAATCAGCTCACGTTCAGCCTTGACGACCGGACCGGGGATTGGTCCGAAACGATCGAATTCAGCGCCCGCATCGATAGTCGTCAGATCACCCGGGAGATGCGGGCTCAGGCGACCCTTGGCTTCGACACATTCAACGACCCCGGGATGACAACCCCGGAATCGGAAAGCGCCATGATCTGGATCGCGCATGATGATCGCCAGGAGATCGAGGAGTATCTCCTCCGGCCGCATTTCGATACTCTGGATGCCAAGCTGAGCCCGGCCGATATTGAGAAACTCAAAGAGATTATCGAGGAGATCAGACCACTCGACATCCTGCATATTATCGTCTCCGGGCATACCGATGCACGCAAGATTCGCTGGCACGAAAAGCTTCCGTACAAGGACAATTACGAACTCTCCCAGGCCAGGGCCAGAGCCATCTCAGATCGCCTCGCAACCAAACTCGATCTTGCGCCGGAGAAGATCATCGCCATTGGTCATGCGGCGACCGTTCCGATTGCTGATAACAATACCGATGCAGGGCGCACCCTGAACCGTCGCACCGAACTGAAAATTTATCATCTGAAGCGTTATCCGCTCGTCTCTGAGGCGATCGATACGAAAAACGGCGATCGACAAGCGGTTCCGACCGAATTTCGTCCGGTTGCACCGCCGCTCCCGGAAAAGCCTGCGATCGGAATTCTCTCGCAACGCGACGGCCAGAAGCTTCCCCACAACATCGATGCGGTGCGGATCCGACTCGACGCCCGCCTCACCCCGAAACTGCTGCTCGATGGTGTTGAAATTCCGGCAAATAAAATCGGTTTCAACATGCAGGAGAAAGAGAGCGGCACCCAGCTTTTCAGCTACATCGGGGTCGATTTCGGTGAACCGGGAGCACACACGCTGCAACTCAAGGGGATCGGGCCGTTTGGCAATGCGCGCTTCGAGCAGGCGGCAACGATCATTCGAACCGGTGCGGTTGCCCGGATCGAAGTTAACGAGATAACCGACAACGTTGCCGATGGGCGAACCCCGATCCGGAGCCAGCTGCAGCTTTATGACGCAGCTGGCGAACGGATCGAAGCGGCGACCAAACTTGAAATACGACAGGGAAGTCTGATCCCGTTTGATACAGAAAAAGATCGCCTGCCGAGAACCCCTGAAACCGGCATGGTCACTGTTAACGCCAGCGGTATCGCCCTGTTTGATCCGGTCAACCAATCCGGAAGATACCCGGTCATCCTCGGTTTTGGAGAGTCCGAAGTCGAAATCAATATTCATGTCAAACCGGAACAGCGGGATTGGATCCTGGTGGGCCTCGCTGACGGGACCGTCGGCTACAACAGCATCTCCGGCAATATCCAGACACTCCCCGAAGGGGTCGATGCAGATCTCTACTCGCAAGAACGGGTCGCTTTCTTCGCCCGTGGCCAGATCAAGGGGGAATGGCTGTTGACCCTCGCCTACGATTCCGACAAGGACGACCTCAAGGACCGCAGCCTGCACCAGGTAATCGACCCGGATCGCTACTACACCCTCTATGGCGATAGCACCACTCAGGGATACGCTGCGGCCAGCGCCGAAAAACTCTATGTCCAGATCGAAAGAGATCTTTTTTACGCCGTCTACGGCGATTATGACACCGGTCTGAACAGCACCGAGCTGAGCCGGTACAGCCGGAGCATGACCGGCATCAAGAGTGAATATGCCGGGAACAATTACGGCTACAACGCCTTTGCCAGCGAAACGGCACAAACATTTATCCGCGACGAGATTCGCGGTGACGGGACCTCGGGTCTTTACCGACTGACGCAAAATGATATCGTCCTCAATTCAGAAAAAATCACGATCGAAATCCGCGACCGTTATCATTCGGAGCAGATCATCGAAAACCGTCTGCTGCAGCGGCATATCGATTACAATATCGATTACGATAACGGTACCCTCTACTTCAAGGAACCGATCGTCAGCCGCGACGAAAATTTCAACCCGGTCTATATTGTTGTCGATTATGAGACGCTCAATAACACCGGTAGCGATTATCAGTATGGGGGACGCGGATACCTGAAAACAGCAGACCAGAAGCTTGAACTCGGTGCTTCGATTATTCATGAGGGGTCAGGCGGAACAAAAGGGGATCTGTACGGAACCGACCTGACCTGGAGAGTGACGCCATCGACGACTCTGCGCGGGGAATATGCAACCAGTGAACAGACCTCTGCAACCACAACCACAAGCGGCGACGCCTGGTTAACAGAGCTGCAACAGACAACTTTGCTCTACGACACCCGGGCATACTATCGCGAGCAACAGGCCGACTTCGGCTTCGGACAACAGAGCGCCAGTGAAACCGGCACCCGTAAATACGGAGCAGACGGCACCTGGCGCTTCTCAAAACTTTTATCCCTGTCCGCTGAAGCGTTCCGGCAGGAGAACCTTGCCACGGATGCCGACCGGACGGTTGCAGCAGCCAATATCAATTACGCCGAATCAGCCTATCTTCTCACCGGCGGTCTGCGTCATGCCAGCGACCGGCTCGCAACCGGCGAAGATAACCGCTCCGATCAGGCGATCGTCGGTGCTGACTGGTATGCCACCAAAAAGTTGACCCTCAAATTCCGGCATGAACAATCGGTCAGCGGCGGTTCGCAAAGCAGCGATTATCCGACCCGCAGCCTGCTCGGCTTCGACTACATTTTAAACCAGATGGTCACCGCTTTTGCCGAGCAGGAGTTCACTTTTGGCGATAATGCCGACACCGCTTCAACCCGCCTCGGGCTGCGGGCCACACCGTGGAACGGCTTTCAGGCGAGAAGCTCGGTGGAGCAGCAGCTAGACGAAGAGGGGCGCAGGATCTTTGCCAATCTCGGTCTGACTCAATCATGGCAGATCAATCCCTACTGGTCAGCGGACATATCGGTCGACCGGAGCCATACTCTCCAGGGGGCGGTCGAAAGACCGATTCACCCTGACCAGCCGCCGGCGTCGGGAAACAGCGACGATTTCACCGCTGTTTCAGTCGGGAGCAATCTGCGCAAGCAGTTCTGGTCGTGGGATAACCGGGTTGAATTTCGCACCAGCGACACCGAAGATCGTTGGGGACTCAACAGCGGCTACATGATTGAACCGAAATCCGGACTCGGCCTCAGCCTCGGTCTCTTCGTGATTCAGGAGAATCGAAAACTGACCGGCGACCGGAGCACCGGCGATCTCCGTTTTGGCCTCGCCTGGCGCCCGGATGGGGGGAGCCAGATCATCCTGAACCGTCTTGACCTGATGACCGAAAAAGATTCCGGGGGATCGACAAAAATTGAAAGCTGGCGGCTTGTCAATCGCCTGAAAGGGCACTGGCACCTGACACACGACCTGAATCTCGCTTTGCAATATGGTTCCAAATATATCAAAGAGACGATCAACGACCTTGAGCTCTCAGGCTATATCGACTCACCCGGTGGCGAGCTTCGTTACGATCTCAACCGCAAGTGGGATATCGGCCTGCATGCCGCCGCTCTGCATCATTGGAAGGAGAAACAGACAAGTTATCGCAGCGGTCTCTCCCTCGGCCACAGTCCGGTCACCAACCTCTGGGTGAGCCTCGGCTACAACTTCACCGGTTTCACGGACGAAGATCTCTCCGGCAGCGATCACACCGCCCAGGGAGCCTTTTTGAAATTCCGCTTCAAATTCGACCAGAACTCGGTCAAAGACGCCCTTGTCTGGCTCGGTCGGTCCTGATGCCCCCTCCCCTTCACTTTTCAGGACGAATCTGATAGGGTGCGAAAAATTTAAAAATTAAAGAATTTATTCAGCGCTGCAGAGAAATGTTGTCATTCCCGAGGGTTTAATCGGGAATCCAGTTTTTGAACCATGGATCCCCGATAGAATCCTTCGGGGATGACAGATATCCCCCCTGATATTGATGGTACTGAATAGTTCCAAGTTACAAAAAGATAAGGAGTCCGCATGACACAGGCAAAAAGCAGCGACAGAGTCACTGTACACTACACCGGCACCCTCGCCGACGGATCCGAATTCGATTCATCCCGTACGGCTGAACCACTCGAATTTACCCTTGGCGACGGCCAGTTGATCAAAGGGTTTGATGATGCTGTGACCGGGATGAAGGTCGGCGAAATCAAGACCGTCACCATCCCGGCCGAACAAGCTTACGGGGTTCCGAACGAAGAGATGGTCTTTGCTGTCGAACGGAGTCAGTTTGCCGCAGACGTCACTCCGGAACTTGGGCAGAGATTCCAGATCGACACACCGGACGGCCAGCAGATCGTTGTTGCCATTACAGAGATAGACGGCGACCAGATCACCCTCGACGCCAACCACCCCCTCGCCGGTCAGGATCTGACCTTTGAGCTGGAGTTGATGACGATCGGCTGACCTTTTAGTTTCTATTGCAAAAAAGAGTGCACCGTAAGCAATAAAAGAGCCGTTGGAGATTGATCTTTCTCGGCTCTTTTTTATTTTCCCCCGCTTTAACGGCGCAGGTGCGTTTTGCCTGTCAGCTGACAAAATAACGGGCCGGCAAACCTCGCCGACCCGCGTGGAGGCTCATTTTGTCGATGACAAACTCAATGTTCTTCAGCATCGAGAGGAAGATACCGCTCGGCCAGAGTGTAGACCAGCAGACAACCGGAAATCGCACCGACAACGATGGCAATTTCGGTGATTGATGGCGCGTAATGGAGCAGCCCACCGACCAGATCAGCGGTACCCTGACGCATACTGACGAGTTGTCCGGCAATCACCAGATCGTAGCGCATAAAAAAGATCCCGCAGGTTGCAAGCAGACCGGCAGCCATTACGCCACCCGGCGTCCGGGTTCTTCTGTTCAGCAGAATAATCACCGGAATCAACATCCCGATCAACACCTCGAAGAACCAGAAGTTAAAAGCCAGCGGTCCGGTCAGTGTCGCCATCGTCGCTTCAAATTTCTCCGGCGGATGCCCGTACAGACCCGGGATAATCTTCCAGATCACAAAGAAAATCAGAGTCATCATAAACAGTGCCTGAAGACGCCCGAGGATATCGAAAAACGGGTGATACTTCTGCGGCATCGGAGTTCCGGTCTCTTTATGATTAAAATAGACAATCATACTGACAATAGCACCGCCGGAGACCAGCGCCGAAAGGATGAAGTAGATCGGCAGAAACGACCCATGCCAGAACGGGCGGGCTTCAAGCAGACCAAATACCGCGCCAAGATTGGAGTGCGCGGAGACTGCGGCAATAAAGCCGAGCATCCCCAGAGCGAATGCGCCTTTATGCATCCCCTTCATCAGGAAGTAGAACTCTCCGCAGAGCAGGATCAGATAAACACCATATAGAGTCCCCATCCACCAGATGGCAGAAGAAAAATTCGGGCTCAGCATGACATAGATCCCCATTCGAATCGGATGATTCAGCTCCATGCCGATCGCCCCGAATCCGAACAACAGGGTCAAGATGGCAAGAAGAATCGCCCGTTTGCCGATAAATTCAAACTTCTTGATCCCGAAGACATGGCCGAGACTCGAGATCAGGCAGAGGCCGGTACTTGATACGACCATAAAGACATAGGTCGCGATCAGAATCCCCCAGGGGATCTCACGGGTCACATTATAGACATGGGCGTGACCGTTGATCAGAACGTTGATCACGCCGGCAAATCCAGCCACCACACCGATGCTCAGAATTCCGAGCCAGAGCCAGAGTGGCGGGCGTTGTTTCAGTAGTGTACTCATGGTTGTTCTCCTCAAATCAAGTAGTACAGATTCGGCTTGGTCCCCTGAGCCTCTTTAAGAACCCGTGAAGGGTTTTCGGCCAGAAGCTGCGACACTTCACTGTTCGGATCGTTAATGTCACCGAACACGCGTACCTTGGTCGGACAGGTTTCGACACAGGCCGGAATGCGACCAACCTGAATCCGCTGCGTGCAGAAGGTGCACTTGTCGACCGCCTCGATCTCTTCATTGTAATAACGAGCGTTATAGGGGCAGGCGGTCATGCAATACTTGCAGCCGATGCACTTGTGATCGATGACATGAACGATCCCGTCCGGTGACACTGTGGTGGCACTGGTCGGGCAGACATGTGCACACGGCGGGTTGCTACAGTGCTGACATTGACTCGGAGTGTAGCTTTCCCCGAGATTAGGGTAACTGCCGCGCAACGGGTCGGCTCCGACCCAGTTACGATAATTCTCTTTGCCAAGCGGCACATTATTTTCGACCTTGCAGGCAACCGTACAGGCTTTGCAATCAATGCAACGGTGCGTATCAAGGACGATGGCATATCGTTTGGTCTTCATTTGTTTGTTCCTCCCATCAGGCCGGTACGACTTCTACGAGTGTTTCGTGCAAAGCAGCATTCCCCGATATCGGACAATACCTGGTTTCAATCAGGGCCGCATCACAGCCACCTTTACCGTAAATGTTACTCAGCCCCTTGGAGAGGACGCCAAACCCGTGCGCCATGTAGACGCTGTCCGGGCGGATCTTATCGGTCACTTCCAGACGCAACGTCTCTTCGCCGACCGGGCTTTTCACCTTTACCAGCATCCCGTTTGTCAACCCTTGACCAGCGGCCGATTTGGTATTCAACCAGAGGGTATTCTCCGGCATAATTTCATGCAGGTAGGCATTATTGGCGGTGGTCCCGTGCGTAAAGATAGCGTGACGGCCGACCAGAAGCCGGAATTTCCCCGCCGGGATCGTCTCCGGTGACGTATAGACCGGGATCGGGTCGAGCCCTTTATCGGCATAGCGCTGTGAAAAGATCTCGATCTTGCCACTCACCGTTTTCAGTTTTTTCCCTCTGGTCGTGCCGTAGACCGGTTCGGTCCTGTCGAAGTAGACCCCTTTTTCCTGCAGCGCAGCAAGGATGGCAGGATTATCCTTCACCTGATGCTGGATATACTCCTCCATGGTGAAATTGAACTGCTCGGCAACTTCTTCGCCGAAGCGGGTCGCCAGCTCCTGCATGATCCAGAGATTTGGTTTGCTCTCAAACATCGCTTCGATACACGGCTGGCGCATCACAGCGACCGGCACGATTCCGCCCAGAGACTCGATCGGATCGAGCCGCTCCAGATAAGTCGCTTCCGGCAGCACCACGTCGGAGTACCAGGCGGTATCGCTCATGGCAATATCAATGGTACAGATGAAATCCATCTGCTCCATCATCTTCAACGTCTTGGCCCGGTCCGGGACCGAAGCGAGAATGTTCTGTTTGTAAACCATCATCCCCTTGATCGGGTATGGATTGGCGGCCAGCACCCGCTCCTGAACCACCGGCCATGAACCATCCTTTTCCGACAGAAAGGAGACGCTGCCGGCATCGATCCGATCCGGGACATCATCATACCAGGGAGCGATATAATCATGCTTGGCCAGTTTGATCCCGCTGTTCGGAATCATCCCCCCTTTGGTATCCCAGTTGCCGACGATCCCGTTGAGAATCGCCATGGCCCGGCGCATCTGGGTATCGTTGCTCATGAATGAGGAACGCCGACCGTGGTAGTAGACCGATTTCGGTGCCGCCATGGCAAACTCGCGCGCCACCCGACGGATCGCGTCCGCGTGAATATCCGTCTCACCCTCGGCCCACTCCGGGGTGTACTGCTGAATATGCGAAATCAGCTTGTCGAAGCCGACCGTCTGTTCCTTGACGTAATCATGGTCATACAACTCTTCGGTGACGATGACATGGATCATCGCCAGGATAAAGGCCATGTCGGTCCCCGGCTTGATCGGAAACCACTTGTCGGCCTTGGCGGCCGTCTTGGTGAAACGAGGATCGAGATAGATCAGCTTGCGCCGTCCACCGTCCCCTTTGAGCAGATCGATCGAATCCGGGGTAATGAGCGCCTCACTGCGATTGGCACCGCTCATGATGATGTAATCGGCGTTCAACACATCCGGGGTCGGATTGGTGCCGAAAGTGGCCGAGAACCCCTGAATATTCGAGGAGAGACAGAGGGTCGGATGCCGAACCGTATTCGGGGTGCCAAAACACTCGGCGAGCTGATTGAAGAAGTGATCCTGATAAGTCCCCTCGGTGGAGGCGAACATGACGCCAGCCCGAGTGTGCTTGTCGGCAATCTCGTTCAGATTCTTGGCGACCAGATCGAGAGCTTCTGTCCAGCTGGCGCGGCGGAACTTCCCTTCGCCCCGGGCACCGGTGCGAATCAGTGGATACTTCAGGCGATCCGGGTCGTAGACCACCTTGATGCCAGCATTGCCGCGCGCACAGAGCATCGCCCGGCTTTTGATGAAATTCGGATTCGGGTCGAGTTTTTCGATCACGCCGTTTTTAACCCGGGCGATCACTCCACACTTGTTGACACACATGCCGCAGGTGGTGAAGATATTTTTCTCATCTCCGGCCACCGGAGCTGTGATGTCGCCACTGGAGGCCAGAGCGCGCAGAACCTTCACCTGGGAACCGACCACAGCTGTGGCCAGTGTGCAGGTTGAGAGTCCCAAAAAGCGCCGCCGGCTTAATTTTTTATCAATCAGGCGAGACACGGCTATTCTCCTTTATCGCTTGCTTTCAATTATCTGAATAATTAGATACTTGGGAGCCAATAAAGGGGGAGATGTTCCCCTCTCCCCCCTTAAGAACTTATTACTGTTACTTAAAACTTGACGGTCAATGAGATGTTGGCGTCGTAGGCCTTATCAACAACCGGCATCATGGCATGAAACTCCATACCGGTCATTTCACTGATTTTGGTCGGCTTACCGATCGGATTGCTGCTGCCGCTATACTCGTAGTCATAGTAGAGACCGGCGAGCTTGATGAACGTATTCGGGTTGACATCAAGGATATAGTAAACCTCAGCAACCTGACCGCGAGCGGCCAGCTTCGGTGCAATGGCATCGTCAGCCGCCTGCACGAAGTTGAACCAGTACTGGCTCCCCCAGTTGTACTCGAGACCGAATTTGCCGATATCACCGGTCGGAATCTGCACCCCGACATAAACCGAGTAACCGTTCTCCTTACCCTGACCGTCTTCAGAGAGCAGACCGCCAAAATCGCCCATCGGATGCCCCATAATCGTCGGGAACTGCGAGACTCTGCCGTTCGGATCCGATTGGTTCCAGCCGAAAGAAGCAAAGTATTTCAGGCCGTTCTCTTCTTCACGGGCAACACCTAATCCGCCGATCCACATGTTACCGACATTTTCAGTCGCATTCATACGAAATACGATCGGCAACCCGCTCCCCATGGCATCGAATGCCATGATAGATTTGAAGCCGTCAGTAATATCCTGAGCACGAAACAGGGTCGCCTGCACAAAATTGGTACCGTCATTGAGCAGGTCGACATTAAAGCCGCCAAGATGGGTATCCTTCAGGGAGATTTGTCCGGACAGTTCGCCGTTGCCGACCTCCGACTCATACCCCTGACCGTAACAGAAGCGGATCGTCTGTCCATCCACACCGGTCACCTCCCCGAGCTTGTAACCGACGGTCACGCCATCAAAGTTGAAATTGACCAGATGACCGGATGGAGTCCCGCCGCGCAGCTCATTTTCACGATACTGGGTCGGAGGGCCGTAGGTCGAAGGACGACGACCGATAGAGAGGTAGAAGTTGGAGCCGCCGATCTCCTTCCAATCGAAGTAAGCACGCTCAACCCGGAGGAAGTCGCCGGTGGTGTTACCACCGTTGGTCCCGTCCATAGTGACACCGGTAAACGAATCCATCACCTTAACACCGGTCGAATCGCCCCACCCTTTGTACATGGAAAGACGTCCGGAGAAACCAACATTATCCCAGACTTTTGCCTTCATGTTCAGACGCAGCCGGGTGGTATAAAGAATCGAGTTCTGCAGGTTATAAACACTTTTCCCCAACGGCGAAAAAGCCGTAATCCCGCGGTAGTTCAGACTGTCAGCCTTCACCCGCAGATCGCCGTAGAAAGCGATATTATCCGTAGCGGTATGCATTT
>JACUTX010000001.1 GCA_014859615.1 Desulfuromonadales bacterium
CATCTCTTTCCGGTCGAAGACGGCGCTGAGGATTGTGTCGGTTTCACCCCCCTCGGCCAACACTTCTCCTTTGGCAGAGATCAGTAGGCTCATGCCGAAAAAATCGAGTTTTCCCTGTATTCCGCAGCAGTTGGCGGCAGCGACAAAAAGCTGGTTTTCGATCGCCCGGGCGCGCAGCAGGGTTCGCCAATGTTCCTGACGCGGTTTTGGCCATTCGGCGGGGATGCAGATCAGCTCGGCGCCGTCGAGAGCCATCTTGCGGAACAGCTCCGGAAAGCGGAGGTCGTAGCAGATCGCGACGCCGATTCGCCCGACCGTGGTGTCGACCACCAGCGTCGCATCGCCGGGGGAGAGGAAACGATCTTCCCCCATGGTTGAAAACATATGAAGTTTTCGATAGTGCCCAACAATTTGACCGTGATCAATCACATAAGCCGTGTTGAAAATTTTATCACCCGACTGTTCCGGCAGACTGCCGACAACAACCAGGCCGATTTCTGCCGTTTTCAAACAGAGAGCTTCAATCACCAGCGGGGTTTGGGCTGAGTGTTTCGCCAGACGCTTGTAATCATAGCCGCTGCTCCACATCTCCGGCAGGACGACCAGTCTCACCCCCTGTTTTGCTACCTGCTCAAGAGCGGATAGAACAGTTGCCAGGTTACGCTCGACATCGCCGAGTGTGATGTTGAATTGAATCGCTCCAACGGTCAGTCTTTCATTCATAATAACTCCAAAGTAAAACAACGGTATATTTTTTAAAATAAAACCTTAAATTCAGGCGTTTTTTCAATTATATACGAGACATTGAGTCGTGACAAGTGCTCCGGTCTCTGTCCGGTTTGTCTTGACGAAGCGCTGAAAGGCATGCTAAGAGGGGTGGAAAAATTAAGTAATAAATTAACGTTCTAATGATTGTACACCGTTCCGATTGACCCGGACAGGCGGCCGATTATTCAATAGAGGATCATGAAAGCAAAATTTGTAACATTCATAATAATGCTCTGTTTCTGGGTTATCCTTTCGGGGATGTTTGACCCTTTCCACCTGACTCTCGGGGTTATCAGCTGCCTGTTGATCGCCTTCTTCTCGGCAGAGCTGTTGTTTGAGGGGTTGGAAATCAGAGTGCGGGCCAGGCAGGTTTTTGGCATGCTTGCATACTTGCCCTGGCTATTCTGGGCTATTATCGTAGCCAGCCTGCAAGTCGCTTATATTGTGCTCCACCCACAGATGCTTAGAAAGATGGATCCGCAGATGATCCGTTTTAAAACCAAACTGAAATCAAACTTTGCCAGAGTGACTTTCGCCCAGTCAATCACCTTGACGCCCGGTACCATAACAATCAGCCTGCAGGATGACGAAATAACGGTCTATGCTCTCACCAAGAGTGCTGCTGACGGTCTCCCCGGCGAGATGGAAAGACGCATCGCCCGGGCTCTGGAACCGGGAGGATTATGATGAGCCAGGTTTTTCTCTCGGTTGGCGTGGCGTTGGTGCTGCTGATTTTTCTCACCCTGATCCGGGTCGTTGGCGGACCGACAGTGCTGGATCGGATTGTTGGCGTAAATATGATCGGCACCAAGACGACTGTGCTGCTGCTGCTGATCGGTCTGATCTACGAAGCGATGCCGATGTTCATCGATATCGCCCTCGCCTATGCCTTCCTTAATTTTATAGCCACGATCGGTGCCTGTAAGTACTTTCGTCGCAGCAAAAAGATCCATCTTGATGATGATATGGTTTCTGAGAAAGAGGGGGCAAAATGAATGTAATTGTGACTATATTTCTGATTCTTGCGCTTTTGTTTTTTGCCATCGGCACCATCGGGATTCTGCGTCTGCCGGATTTCTATTCGCGACTTCATGCCACGGGGAAGTGTGATACTTTGGCGGCGACCCTCGCATTAGCAGCCATTGCTTTATATAATCTGCATGATTTTAGCTTCGGTACTGTTCTGGTCAGTTGGAAGGTTCTTGCTATCTTCTGCTTTCTTTTCATGGCGAGTCCGGCAGCGACCAATGCGATCACCAAGGCCGCTGTGATCGCCGGTGTTGAGCCCTGGTATAAAAAGCAGGAGGTGCGCAAATGATCTGGCAACTTGATCTTTTTCTTCTGATGCTGGTGGTTATTTGTGCGCTGGCAACGATTACGGTTAAGGATCTGCTTTCGGCAACGATTATCTTCAGTGCTTACAGTTTTCTTATGTGTCTGCTCTGGGCAGAGATGGGGGCGGTTGATGTCGCTTTTACTGAGGCAACCGTCGGCGCCGGTGTCAGTACAATATTTTTTATTGCCGCTATTTTCCGGACAACACGCAGGAGTAAAGATTGAAATTACCGGCCTTGCTAGCAACTCTGGTTACCGGCGCACTCTTGCTCTACGGAACCGCCGATTTCGCTGTCTGGGGTGATCCGAAATCGCCACCCAACAGCAATATTTCGGTTCATTATGTGGAACAGGCGGTGAAGGAGACACATGTGCCGAATATAGTCACCGCTATTCTCGGTGACTATCGAGGCTACGACACCATGTTTGAATTGGTCGTTATCTACTGCGCGGGGATGGCTGTTATGGGGATTCTGCGCCGGAGGGAAGATTCATGAAAATCACGAGCCATGAAGCCCGAGAGCGCATCTCGCATCGTGACACCATTCTGGAAACAACGGTGCGCCTGATGATCCCCTTTATCCAGCTCTACGGCCTTTATGTCATCGTTCATGGACATTATAGTCCGGGCGGCGGTTTTCAGGGTGGGGTGGTGCTCGGTGCTTCTCTGATTATGTTCGCTCTCGCTTTTGGCCTGACTGCCAGCAAAAATTATATGACGGAGAGCTTGAATATAATTATAGCCAATGCCGGTGCCTTGATTTTTACCGGGATAGCTGCTCTTTGTGCTCTGCTTGGCGGGATGTTTCTTGATTACAGCGTGCTCGCAAACATCTTGCCGATCGACCCGATCTCCTGGCGTTCCCACGGAATTTTTCTGGTTGAGGTCGGTGTCGGCATGGGGGTTATGACAATTATGATCTCGATCTACTGGGATATGGCGTCTGCTGGCCGCCTCGATGAGGGGTTGTAAATGGAAGGTATCGTGGCCGAAATAATGGCCAAATACAATTACTGGATCTACGTTGTCCTGATGATGATCGGCTTCTATGCCATGATTGGCAAACGCAATCTGGTCAAGAAGCTGCTTGGGATGAACATCTTTCAGACCTCCATTATTCTCTTTTTTGTCTCGACTGGAGCAAAAAAAGGGGGGAGCATCCCGATTCTCGATAAGCAAGCGGCCCTGCAGGGAGCCGTGGATGTTAACCTGGTGGTTAATCCTCTGCCGCATGTATTGATGTTGACAGCTATCGTCGTCGGGGTGAGTGTTACCGGCGTCGCATTGGCTGTAATGTTGCGTATCTATCGTAAATACGGGACTTTGGAAGAAGACGAAATCCTGCACAAGATTGAGACCGAATGAAATCCAACTTGCACATGTATGTGATGGCAGCACCGCTGTTAACCGCTTTTTTGGTTAACGCCTGGGGCCGCAGTAATCGTAAAATCATTGCACCGATGGTGTTGGGGGCCTTGGCCCTCTCCACCCTGCTGGCGATTATTGTGCTCAAACAGACGCTCGGGTCCGGTAGTTTGAGCTATACTGTCGGCGCCTGGACACCTCCGTGGGGGATCGAACTGTTGGTCGATCCTCTGTCGGCACTGATGCTGTTGCTCATTTCTGCTGTCTCTTTTATTGCGACTTTTGCCGCAGTTCCATGTGTTAAGCGTGATCTGGAAGATCGTCAACATATCTTCTTCACTCTTTACCTGATTCTGATCGCCGGGTTGATGGGGCTGGTGCTGACCGCCGATGCTTTCAACCTCTATGTCATGCTTGAAATAACTTCAATTACCACCTATGGACTGATCGCTCTTGGACGTGGACGAGCACCGCTGTCGAGCTTCAACTACATCATCATGGGTTCGGTGGGCGCTTCCTTTTATCTTCTCGGAGTCGGCTATCTCTATCTGCTGACCGGTACCCTCAATCTGGCCGATATTGCCCGTTATCTCCCCGCTTTGCAGGGGAGTGCCGCTATGGCGACCGCTCTCGCTTTTATTCTGGTCGGTCTGTGGATCAAAATGGCATTTTTCCCCTTGCACGGCTGGTTGCCGCGCGCTTATTCCGATGCTCCTGACGGAGCCGGAGTCCTCATTGCGCCGTTGATGACTAAAGTGACCATCTATCTGATGGTCCGTCTGATGCTCACCTTTCAGTCGCCTGAGTTTTTGCTCATGAGCATGGATGTTCGTACGCTTGTTATCTGGGTTGCTGCTATCGGTATTATCTGCGCGTCATCTCTGGCCCTGGCGCAACGCAATCTGAAGCAGATGCTGACCTATATCATTATTGCCGAGGTCGGTTACATGGTTGGCGGAGCCTGGTTGGCCAACGATCAGGGGCTGACAGGGGCCCTGCTGCATATTGTTAACGATGCGTTAATGACTCTTTGTCTGTTTCTGGCGGCGGTCGCGATCTCCTATCGTACCGGTGGTCTCGGGTTTGATCGTCTGAAGGGTCTATATCGGCGGATGCCGTGGACGATGGCTTTTTTCACCGTCGGGGCTTTCTCTATGATCGGGATACCGCCAACTTGCGGCTTTTTCAGCAAGTGGTATCTGCTTCTTGGTGGTATCGAAGCGGGGCAGTGGGAGTTTGTTGTTGCCTTGATCTTCAGCAGCCTGGTCAACGCAGTCCTCTTTTTCCGGATTATTGAGCTGGCATATTTCAGCAGGCCGGAAGAGGGTGCGTCGTCTGAGCATTTACCTCTGGAACGCCAAGAAGCTCCCTGGTCGATGCTGACTCCTCTGGCCGTGACTGCCGGGCTCCTGATTGTGGTCGGTCTGGGCACCGGACCTTTGGTTGATAACGTTATCCGCTTAATGATTCCGGTCGCTTTTTGATCTTGTTATAGCTTAGCCAACTTTTGTATTGAACCGGTTTTGAGAGAGATATGACACCGATTGTTTCCATCTGGCCACTGGCCGCGATTCTGGTCTCCTTGTTGGGGGCGTTACCGATCCTCCTTGCGAATCGGCAGCCGAACTTGCGTGAAAGCTGGACCATACTCATTGCTCTGGTCAAACTGACGATCGTTGCTTCGTTGTTGCCGGGAGTTTTGGCGGGGAACAGCTATATCTTCACTATTGCACAAGTTATTCCGGGGGTACCGATCGAGCTGCGTGTCGATGCTCTGGGGATGATCTTTGCCCTCGTCGCATCCTGTCTCTGGCTCTTTACTTCCATTTATTCGATCGGTTACATGCGGGCTCTCAGCGAGCACGCTCAGACCCGTTATTATGCATCATTTGCCGTAGCCATTTCGGCTACCCTCGGTGTCGCTTTTGCCGGCAACCTTCTGACCATGTATCTTTTCTACGAGGTTCTTTCCCTCTCCACCTACCCTTTGGTCACTCACGAGCAGAATGCCGAAGCACGGGCTTCGGGGCGCAAGTATCTGACCTATATTCTTGGCACATCCATCGGCCTGGCCTTGCCAGCCATGCTGATTACCTACTCTGTGGCAGGAACTCTCGATTTCACCACGGGTGGCATCCTTGCAGGCAAGGCCTCTCCGGATCTACTGGCGCTGCTTGTGATCCTTTTTCTCTTCGGTTTTGCCAAGGCGGGATTGATGCCGTTTCACGGCTGGCTCCCTGCGGCGATGGTGGCACCAACCCCGGTCAGCTCTTTTCTGCATGGTGTGGCCGTGGTCAAGGCTGGTGTCTTTGCAATCTTTCGCATCATCTTTGACATCCTCGGTCCTGAAACCTTGCAGTCTGCCGATCTTGGCTCTCTTATCACTTATATCGCTTCGGTGACCATCCTGGTCGCTTCGATGGTGGCGCTGACTCAAGACAGCATGAAACGCCGCTTAGCCTACTCCACCATTGGTCAGCTTGCTTACATGGTGCTCGGTGCCGGGATGCTCTCGGCGACCGGCATGCTCGGTGGAGTCATGCACCTGGCTATGCACGCTTTCGGCAAAATCACCCTCTTCTTCTGTGCCGGGGCGATTTACGTCGCCACGAAAAAGAAAAATATCAGTCAGATGGACGGCCTCGGGCGACGCATGCCGATCACCTATTTTGCCTTTTTTCTCGGTTCCCTGAGTATTATAGGGATGCCGCCGATGGGTGGTTTTATCAGTAAATGGAGCCTGTTGCTCGGAGCGGTCGAGGGGGATCAACTGATTTTGATTATCGTTCTACTGATCAGCTCCTTTCTCAACGCCGCATATTTTTTCCCGATTGTCTACCGTGGATTTTTCGTGCCAGCAAAGGAAGGTGAAGCTGAAGGGATCAGTGAAGCACCGCTCTTCTGTCTGGTGCCACTGTCGTTGACGGCTCTCATTTCGTTGGCACTTTTTTTCTACCCTGATACGTTGTTGAAATTGGCACGTATGGCCCTTGGCCTCTGATTATCAGAGGATGAGAGAATTTTATAATGAGTAAGCACAAGCAACATCGTAAACATGATCATGCTGAGAAAGAGGATGGTCCGATGATTCTGGATCACGCTGCCGTAGATGGCTATCGGCCAATTTTTTATATCTGCATCACTATCGGCATTCTCTATCTTGCCTTTGTGTTCTGGCGGACCTGGTAAGGAGTTAAAGGATGTCAAAACAACCGATCAATACAAACGAAAAGCCGGGAATCTTCGATAAGCCTGAAAATGTCAAGCGCCTGTTGAGAATATTTTATCTCTGCGTGATCCTGCTTTTGATCGTCGACATCTTCTATCACAAGCATACTTATTTTGCCTGGGAAGGTTATTTCGGATTCTATTCGGTCTATGGTTTTGTCGCCTGCGTCATTCTGGTGATCGTATCAAAATATATACTGCGACCTATGGTCATGCGCAAAGAGGATCACTATGACGATTAATGCCTTGCCGCCAGCACTGATCCTTATTTTAGGCGGGCTTCTGGTCCCGTTACTCAAAGGTCGAACCCGTCAGGCCGTGTTGTTGCTGTTGCCGGTGATCAGCTTTATCAATCTGCTGCAGATTCCGGTCGGGAGTCACTGGGTATTCCCGTTTTTGTCTGATCAGATCGTGCTCGGGCGAATTGATAAACTGAGCTTGATCTTTGGCTATATATTCCATCTGGTCGCCTTTCTTTCGGCACTCTATGCCCTGCATGTCAACGATACGGTACAGAATGTTGCTGGTACTGTTTATGCCGGAGCTGCGATCGGGGCTGTTTTTGCCGGAGATATGTTCACCTTGTTCGTCTTCTGGGAGCTTTTGACCATAAGTGCTACCTTTTTGATCCTGGCCCGACGTACAGAGAAAGCACTCGGTGCCGGATTTCGCTATTTTATGGTGCACGTGGCGGGAGGGCTCTGTCTTCTGGCGGGGATCATCATCCATGTTTTTCAGACCGGTTCAGCAGCCTTTGACCTGATCGGTCTGGGGACAACGGCCTCCTGGTTTATCTTTATCGGAATTGGCGTCAACTGCGCCTGGCCATTGCTCCACCCGTGGTTGACTGACGCTTATCCTGAGGCGACCATCACTGGCACTATCTTCCTTTCAGCTTTTACCACCAAGACTGCAATTTATGCTCTGGCCCGGGCTTTCCCGGGGACAGAGGAGTTGATCTTTATCGGCGGGGCGATGGCCGCTTTTCCGATTTTTTACGCGGTCATCGAGAACGATCTGCGCCGGGTTCTGGCTTACAGTCTGATCAACCAGGTCGGCTTCATGGTGGTCGGAATCGGTATCGGCACCGCACTCTCCATTAATGGCGCTGTCGCCCATGCTTTTAACGACCTCCTCTTTAAGGGGCTGCTGTTTATGACCATGGGTGCGGTGATGTATCGAACGGGGAAGATCAATGCAACCGACCTCGGGGGGTTATATAAATCGATGCCCTGGACCTGCGCCTTTTGTATTGTCGGTGCTGCCTCGATATCGGCTTTCCCGCTTTTTTCCGGTTTCGTCAGTAAATCTATGGTTATGGAGGCGGCTGCCCTCGGTGATATGCGCTGGCTCTGGTTTATTCTGCTCTTTGCTTCGGCCGGGGTTTTTCACCACGCGGGGATCAAAATCCCTTTTTTCGCGTTTTTCTCGCACGATTCTGGTATCCGTTGCAAAGAGGCACCACCGCATATGCTGTTGGCCATGGGAATTTCGGCCCTGCTCTGTATTCTGATCGGCTGTTTTCCGCAATATCTTTACAGTCTGCTCCCTTACGCGACGGACTATGAACCCTACACAATCAGTCATGTTCTGGCGCAAACCGAGTTGCTCTTTTTCTCGGCCCTGGCTTTTACTCTTTTGCTGCTGGCCGGTATCTATCCGGCGGAAATTCGTTCGCTTAATATCGACGCTGACTGGTTTTATCGTAAGGGGGGGCGTCAGGTTTATCGTTTTTGCCAGTGGGCTTTTGATGGCATTAATGATTGGGCAAATCGCACTATTGCCCAGAAGATGACGAAACGGTTGTCCCGGTTTTTTGAGGAGCCGGGAGGGAACTTCCAGAAATACGGTTATCGCCTTCTGGTTGAGACCAGCGGCATAGACAAAAATTATGAAAAGATGGAAAAACAGATTGATATCCGCAGCCGCATGGCGACTTATTCGGTTGGTGCGGGAGTTTTACTGGCGGTTATGATTCTTGCTTTTGCCTCGCTGTTACTGTTCTTCAGATAGCAAGAGTTCTTTTAAACAAGCCAAAGATGGTATTGAACTATTGAGCGGAGAGGTGACTTTCCGCTTTTTTTTATTGGTGTGTCTGCACCGCTCAGATCTGAAAAGATTTCGAACAATTTTGTTTTGCTGTATAGTTTCTGTCAGGGTGAAAAGTGATGACCGGCTGCCGCCGGGAAAAATGTTGAAAGGAGAGTTGTGATGAGATCAGCGCGATTAATACAGGTTTTACTCCCTCTTTTTTTGGTGATGCTGCTGTTTGGAGCCGGCTGTTCCGGTAAGCATGAGCTGGTAAAAGGGGCTCCCGACTGGGTCAACGAGGGGAGCGGAGCGTTCGAGAATGCAGGGGATAAAGTTTTTTACGGTGTCGGTTCGGTGACCGGAGTGCAAAGTTTGTCGTTGTCGCGCGAAACAGCTGAACAGCGGGCCCGGGCCGAAGTGGCCCGTCAGCTGCACAGCTATGTGACGTCTTTGTATCGTGACTATCAGGTCGCGACGGGGATCGGTCAGGGGAAAGCACCGCTCGAAGAGCAGCATATCGATGGTACATTGAAAAATCTTTCGCAAGTGACGGTGCGTGGCGCCAAGGTGATCGAGTTCTGGCGTGAGCCAAAGACCGATACGCTCTATGCGCTGGCACGTACCGACCTGACCGCAATGAAGAGCGCCATCGCCGAGATGCGCGAGGTCGATCCACAATTTCGAGATTATGTGAATCTGCACGCCGAAGAGGCGTTTACAAATCTTGATCAACAGGCGAAGGAGGTTCGGTAATGCGTGAAAAGACGGGGTGGCTGCTGGCGCTGATGCTGGTTCTATTGTTGGTCAGCTGCAGTACCAAGGTTGAGCGGATGGAGACCGGTGAGGTGAAGGATCTCTCCGGGCGCTGGAACGATTCTGATAGTCAGATGGTCTCCGAGGCGATGGTTCAGGACGCACTGAATCGCCCCTGGCTCCCGGAGTTCACGGCCCGTTTCGGCAAGAAACCGGATGTTATTGTCGGCACGATCCGCAACCGTTCATCGGAGCATATTGCGACCGAGGTGTTTGTGAAAGATCTTGAGCGGGCTCTGATCAATTCCGGACGGGCAAATTTTGTCGCCTCTTCTGAGGAGCGGGGAGGGGTTCGAGCCGAGCGCCTCGATCAGGATCTGAATGCCGCGCCGGAAACACGCAAAGCGCCCGGCATGGAGGCGGGTGCGGATTTCATGTTGATCGGCGCCATTAACTCAATCATCGATCAGGAAAAAGGGAAAAAGGTGGTCTTCTACCAGGTCGATCTGGAGTTGGTCGATATGCGCAACAATCGCAAAGTATGGCTCGGCACGAAAAAAATAAAGAAATTTGTCAGTCGCAGCAGTTTTGGTTTTTAGAGCTGTAAATGGTTCTTCCGTGCTCTCTATCTCACTGTATGCGGACGTTACTTCTCTTGTCGGTATCGGTCTGGTTGCTGGTCGGCTGTGCCGGGACGCGTTCGATTCAGGAGAAGGTCTACAGTTTGAGCCGGAGTGGAAAAACGGCCTCCGCCGTTGAATATCTCGATGCATCAAATCTGGCAGAGAGTCGTACCGATCGGCTCCTCTATCTAATGGAACGCGGCACTCTGTTGCAGAGGCAGGGAGAGTATCGGGAGAGCAACGCCACTTTTGAAGAGGCGGACCGCTTGTCGGAGGAGCTGTATACCAAAAGTATTTCGGCTGGTGCCTTAAGCTTTTTGGTGAATGAAGGGGTGGTCGCCTACACCGGTGCCGATTATGAATCGGTCTATCTCAACTATTACAAGCTCCTTAACTATCTGGCTCTCGGCAATCTTGAAGCGGCTGGAGTTGAAGCGCGGCGTGTTGATGAGAAGCTGCGTTATTTCAGCGACCGGTATGAGGAAAAGACGGTCTTTCGTGAAGACCCCTTTTTACGGATGTTGACCGGTCTGATCTATCACGCACAAAGGGATTTCAATAACGCCTTTATCGCCTATCGCCTTGCCTGGAACGGCTTTCTGCTCAACCGGGATATTTACCGGGTGCCGCCGCCGCAGATTCTCTGGTCGCTGTTGGTCACGACCGCCGAAAGCGCATCACTGTTGCGCGAAGCGGACGAGTTTCGCGCTATGGCTGCAGCGCGCGGCATCGCATTGCAGCGGCTGGACACGTTTGCCGTGGTGCTGGTCAATAATGGCAGAATTCCGGTCAAACAGGAGCGGATGGCGCTTTTTCCGTCGGGTCACGGTTTCCCCGTCAAGATAGCCTTGCCAGCTTTTGTCTCCAGAGATGGTGGGGCGACGACGGTGACAGCGATCGTTGATGGTCAGCGGTATCAGGCCGAGTTGGTCGAAAATCTGGAGGCGATTGCCTCCAAGAGTCTCGATGACGAAATTGGCCGGGTTCTGGTCAAGGCGATTGCCCGGGCGGTGGCCAAAGAGGCAACGGCTCGTCAGCTCGATAACAAAGCGAACGGTTCAGCCGGTCTGCTGCTCAGGGTTGTGAATCTGATGACCGAACATGCTGATCTGCGCAGCTGGGTCGGTCTGCCGCGCGAGATTAAAATGCTGGTTGCGCCGGTTGCGACCGGAACAGCACAAATCGATCTTGAACAGGACGGTCGACCGCTGAATCTAAAGCTGGTTCTGCCGGCCACCCCGGTCGGTTTCGGTTTTGTCCAATTTTTTTAAGTGCGATAAAAGAGGAGCTATCGTTATGAAAAATGGATCGATTCTATTTATTCTGCTGCTGCTGGTCGGCTGCGCGCCGACCATCCCCGATTGGGTCGACGGTCATAGCAACCTTTATCCCGCGGATCAGTATCTGGTCGGGGTCGGTCACGCTCAAAAGCGCAGTGACGCCGAGGATCGGGCTCGCGCAGCGATTGCCAAAATATTCGCTGTTCAGGTGGAGTCGCGGCAGAGCAGTTCTGAGGAGTTCTGGATGTCCCGGGTCGGTGCAGCCGAAAGTAAAGATTATCGACAGAATCTGCAATCAGACCTGGTGACTCGCACCGATCGACTGTTGACAGGGAGTCGCATCGCCGAAGTCTGGAGAGGGAAGGATAACGGCCTTTATGCTCTGGCGGTTCTCGACCGGATGCAGGCGGCGCGACCGCTGAAACAGCAGTTAAACGAGATTGATCTGTCTGTTGAAGCAGAGGTTAAAAAGGGTGATCAGAGTGAGCATGTTATTGAGCAGCTTGGGCATCTTTTAAAAGCGATGCAACTTCTTTCCAGCCGCGGTCTGCTGGCTGCGGATCTGGCTATTCTGATGCCGACCGGTTATGTTTCTGCCGCACCGTACAGCAGCGCGCAGCTCGCCGAACGTGCCGATCGGCTCGCTGCGATGATTCGTCTCGGACTACAGATTTCCGGCGACGAACAGGGGATCGTTGAAGGAGCAATGATCAGCGCTCTGAGCAAGATCGGCATCAAAATAACGGATAAAACCGAGGTGGAGATGATTCTCTCCACCAGAGTGACGATTGACGAATATAAGGCGAACGACCCCTGGTATTGGGCTATCGCTGCGGCACAAACGACCTTCGTGCTTCCGGATGGCCGTCCCCTCGATTCCCTGCGCACCACGATTCGCGAGGGTTCGCGAATTGATGGACGGGCGCGGATTCTGGCCCTTGAAAAGGTGGGTCAGGCTCTGGCCGATGCGGTCGTTGACCGGATCGTCAATCTCGGGATGTTTGGAGGGTGAGGGGCGTTTTTGTATTGAGCGAAAATGATGACGCGGCGCGTTGCCGAAGTTAAATCCAGAATTTAATATGAAAACAGCTTCGATAATCAGCAGCAAACCGGCAGAGAGAGAATGGGGGGCGTTCAGGGTTCTGATCGGCGGTATCCTCGGGATGGTTGTTGCCATGGGGATCGGGCGCTTCGTCTTTACGCCGATCCTGCCGTTGATGCAGCGCGATCTCGGCATGACCCATACTCTGGCAGGGTGGCTCGCCGGGTTGAATTATCTCGGCTACCTGGCGGGTGCTCTGCTCTGCTCTTTCGCGCCACAACTGCTGCGTCGCCGGTTGATAACCGGCGGCGCCTTGTTCGCAAGTTTAGCGACAACCGTGCTGATGGGTTTTACCGCTTCAGCTGTCTGGTGGGGGGGGCTGCGTCTGGTCGGTGGTGCTGCCAGTGCTATCCTTTTTATCGTCATTGCGGCCGAGGTGGCCGAGGCGCTCGGGCGGCGGGGGTATAGTCACTGGGTCGGCGCACTCTATGGAGGGGTCGGCTTCGGTATCGCTCTGAGCGGGATTGTTGTCCCGCAATTGGATAAGGCCTTCAGCTGGGATGGTGCCTGGATCGGCATGGGGGTTATTGCCGTAAGCCTGGTCATCGCCGGTGTCACGATTGGCCGAAAGAGGGAGTTGATTCAGCCGGTCAATATCACTCTGCCGAATCAAAGCGGCGGATTGCACAGCATCTGGTTACTCGTCGTCGCCTATTTTTTTGAGGGGCTCGGTTATGTCGTCACTGCCACCTTTATTGTCGCCATCATCACCGTAACCCCGGGACTTGCGGGTTTTGCCGCGTACAGCTGGGTTGCCGTCGGTCTTGCCGCGATCCCTTCAACGCTTGTCTGGCCTCTTTTGTCCCGTCGTTTTGGTGGCAAGCGAGCTCTTATGGCGGCCTATGCCCTTCAGGCGACCGGAATTATGGTCAGTATAAAGGCCGATTCATTGTTTGAGGTGTTATTTGTCGCGGTCTCTTTCGGTGGGACCTTTCTCGGCATCGTCGCCATGACTCTGTCTGAGGGAAACCGGCGGATGCAGGGAGACGGGAGACGAGCTGCTGCGATTCTGACCGCCAGTTTCGGTGTCGGGCAGATGCTCGGGCCGGTAATCGCCGGTCGACTGGCCGATCTGCAGGCGGGGTTTTCTATCCCGCTGCTGTTGGCTGGAGTCTCTGTTCTTCTGGGGGGGGTGTTGACGGCTCTCGATCGCCGGTTTCAGACCGGTCGATTCGATGCGCTGTAAACAGTGATCCTCTATTTAATCTCGCGGGAAACTAAAGATTTTGTTAAAGTCTTTCCCAACTTGGAGAGCAAAAAAGACGGGGCTCGGATCGAGCCATTTTGATCCCTTGAACACTCTTTATCAGGTTAAAGAATATGATCGGTCTGCATAAAAATAAACGGATGAAGAAGGAACTCAGACTCCTTGACGTCTACGCTATAGCGACGGGCGCGACTTTGAGCGCCGGGTTCTTTCTCCTGCCGGGTATCGCTGCTGTGGAGGCAGGGCCGGCGTTGGTGCTTGCCTACGCACTGGCCGCCATCCCGCTGATTCCTGCGATATTCAGTGTTATTGAGCTGGCGACCGCCATGCCGAGGGCCGGTGGTGCCTACTACTTTCTCGACCGGGCTCTCGGCCCAATGATGGGGACCATCGGCGGTATCGGGACCTGGTTGGCACTCCTTCTTACCGTCGCATTTGCTCTGATCGGGATGGGTGCGTATATCGCACTCTTCATCCCGGATTTGCAAATTGTACCGGTCGCTATCGGGGTCGCTCTGTTGATCGGGGGGGTTAATCTGGTCGGGACGAAAAAGAGCGGCAGTCTCCAGGTTTTTCTGGTCTTCGTGTTGCTGGCGATTCTGGCCATTTTTTTCTCCGGCGGAGTTTTTGCCTTCCAACCGACCCATTTCGAAAATTTTTTTGCGGCCGGGTTCGATTCGATTGCCGCGACCGCCGGGCTGGTTTATTTCAGCTATGCTGGCGTAACCAAGGTCACCAGCCTGTCGGAAGAGGTGAAGGATCCGGAGCGCAACCTCTCCAGAGGGATCATGCTGGCTCTTGTGACTTCACTTTTGATTTATATCCTTGGAACGACAATTATCGTCGGCCTGGTGCCGATGGATGAATTGCAGGGGAATCTGACTCCGGTCGCGACCGCCGCTGAATACGCGCTGGGTCGTACCGGCGTCATTCTCCTCTCCCTGGCGGCTCTGCTCGCTTTTGTCTCGGTCTCCAATGCCGGGCTGATGAGCGCTTCGCGCTATCCACTGGCGATGAGCCGTGACCACCTGCTGCCACGGATTTTCAGGAAAGTGGGGAGGTTTGGTACGCCGACGACTTCCATTCTGCTGACCCTGACAACCATCATTCTGATCTTGATTCTGTTCGACCCGATGCGTATTGCCAAGCTGGCCAGTGCTTTCCAATTACTGATGTTCGCTCTGGTCTGTTTTGCCGTCATCGTGATGCGAGAGAGTCAAATCACCTCCTACGACCCCGGATATAAATCGCCATTCTATCCATGGATGCAGATCGCGGGGATTGTCTCGCCCATTTACCTGATTTTTGAAATGGGGACGCTTTCGATTGTTTTTTCCATAGGCCTGATTCTCGTATCGGCGCTCTGGTTCTTTTACTACGGTCGGCGGCGTGTTTCCAGGACAGGCGCCATCTATCATGTGTTTGAGCGACTGGGGCGGAAAAGATATCACGATCTTGACACGGAATTGCGCGGGATATTACGCGAAAAAGGGTTGCGCAAAGAAGATCCTTTTGATGAAATTGTTTCCAGAAGTCTGGTCTTTGATCTTGAAGGTGAGGCTCCGTTTGAAGACGTGGTCAAGCTGTTCGCCTGTGAAATATCGAGCCGGATCCATTTATCGACTGATGAAATCATCAAACAGATGATGGAAGGGACCAGGCTCGGGGCGACACCGGTGACCCGTGGCGTTGCTCTCCCGCATTTTCGCACCGACCAGATTGAACAGGTGGAGATGGCTCTGGTTCGCGCCCGCCAGGGGGTCTACATGCCGATCTACAATCCCCTGACTTATGAGGAGGAGGCAGAGGTCAGAGTTCAGACAATTTTCTTTCTGGTCAGTCCCGCCAATAATCCGACTCAACATTTGCGGCTGCTGGCCCGCATTGCAGAACGGGTGGATGAGGATGGCTTTGCCGTCGAGTGGGACCGGGCAAAGAATGAAGAGGAGCTGCGCGAATCGTTGTTGCAGGATGAGCACTTTATGACTCTGCTGATCAAGGCTGACAAGTCGAGCGGGAGCATGATTAATCAGCCGCTGAGCGCTGTCGGGATTCCCAAAGGGTGTTTGGTGGCGATGTTGTCGAGGGATGGGCAATCTTTTGTACCGAACGGCCAGACGATTTTAAAGGCAGGTGACAGTCTGACTATTATCGGCGAAGCCAAAGGGCTGCTCGGCCTGCGCGGAACGTATCAGAAAAATGAATGATCATCTTTCATTCACTTCGAGTGAATCTAAACAGGGCTTTTCAGACAGACAGAAGCAGAGTTCGCCCGTGAGCGGTCTCTGCTTCTGAATTTTTACCTATCTTCTGTGACGCATTACGGGCCAAATGGCGAAGGGTCTCTGAGCGTAACCCCGGCGGTCATCTTTTTGATCAGCCCCTCATGTTGCTCTTTGGTCAGGTGCGTTCCACAGGTCTTGCAGATATAACCTGATTTTTCACCAGACTCCTTGACGGCCTCAGAAAAATGATCTTTAAAATCTTTGCGTCCCATAACCGCTCCTTTCTTCTGTTTGCAACAAGTATCTGCAAATATCTGTATCACTTTCGCCTCTGTGCAGACCTTGACGTGCAAGCAGATATCTTTTGTTAAACAATAACATAGCTCAATTCCATGTCAAGCAGCTATCAATCGACATAGCAGACGGATCAATTTGAGAAGTTGGCGATCGGCAGAGACTCTCTTGTCAATTAGCTCAAGGATGGCACACCCCTCAAATTCGATCTGGTTGCTGGTAAATCTCGTGATTGCACTCTTATCCCCTTTTTGTAGCAAGCTTAACGTTGACACCATCATAGATTCGGGGGAAACTTTGCTCATTACCAAAAACGAAGAAGAGTTGATGACTGAAACGATCCTGCTCACTTATCGCCTGGAGTCAAAACTGCTGCAAATTCTGGATCGAGCCGCTCTCCCGGACTTGTCTCGGGCGAAGTGACGATGAGCGGACTCTACCTGCATATTCCGTTCTGCCTGCGCAAGTGCCCATACTGTGATTTTTTTTCGGTCCCTCATCGTGGTACAGCGGTTTCTGATTATGTGCAATCGCTTGCAGTCGATCTGCAGCAATCGAAAAAGGATTGGTCCGGTCCGATTTCGACCCTGTTTTTCGGGGGGGGGACGCCGTCGCTGCTGGCGCCGGATGACGTGGCTCGTCTGCTTGATCTGATTGATCGGGAGTACCGGTTTGCAGATGATGCAGAAATTTCACTGGAGGCGAATCCCGGCACCCTCGATCTGCAGAAACTGGCCGGTTACCGCGCGGCCGGGATCAACCGCATATCGATCGGCCTGCAGAGTCTGGACGACAACCGACTGAAGCTGCTCGGCCGACTACACGATGTTGAGACCGGTCTAAAGGGAGTGCATGACGCACGCACCGCCGGTTTTGATAATGTCTCCTGTGATCTTATGTTCGCCGTTCCGGGACAGACTCCGGCGGATCTGGCTGCGGATCTTGATCGGCTTCTGGATCTGCAACCCGAGCATATTGCGGTTTATGGTCTGACGATTGAAGCCGGAACGTCGTTCGCCGAGCGCCAGGCGAACGGTGAACTCACTCTCCCGGAAGAGGACGAATATGTTGCCGCTTACCGGCTGCTGCACGAGCGTCTGAGCACTGCCGGATATGATCATTATGAAGTCTCCAACTTTGCTCGAACAGGGAAGCGGTGTCGACACAATCAGCGTTATTGGCAGCGTCTTTCGGTTCTCGGCGTCGGTGCCGGTGCCCACACTTTTTGCGCCGACGGCTGGGGGAGCCGATGGGCAATCCCGAACGATCTGGAGAATTACAGAGCCGAGCTGCAAGCCGGGTGCAATCCGGCCCGGTTGATCGAAAAATTTGATCGTCAGGGGGCGATGATTGAAACTCTTTACCTTGGTCTGCGTACCGCCGATGGTGTCGATGATGTTCTCTTTGCAAAACGTTTCGGTTGCTGCGTTGAGGAGGCTTTTGCGCAAGCGGTCAAACGCTGTCGACCGCAGTTGCAAAAGATCGATGGTCATTGGCGTTTTGACCTCGATGGCTGGTTGCTGTTCGATACCCTTATCCTGAATTTCTTTTAAGCTTTGCTCAGCTCCCCTGCCAGTCTTCAAAATTTTCTGGTTCAGTCTGCCATTGTTGTCGACACTATATTATCGCCGTGAAGCTCTTGACAAAGAGCTTGGCCGTTGTTATTTTATCGACTGTTAGCACTCCAGCAGGTTGAGTGCTAAAAAAATCGCAAAAAACCGGGTTTTCCGGTGGACACGATTTGGGGTGCATGCGCATGACAACGGAGATGACAGAGCGAAGTCGAAAAATCCTTGAGGTGATTGTCGATGATTACATCGCCTCCGGGGAGCCGGTCGGATCGCGGGCGGTCACAAA
Organism: Desulfuromonadales bacterium; assembly: GCA_014859615.1. Lineage (GTDB taxonomy): Bacteria > Desulfobacterota > Desulfuromonadia > Desulfuromonadales > UBA2294 > Kmv16. The sequence continues at coordinate 18,070 of JACUTX010000001.1, forward strand.
GCGGCACAACCTCGATCTCTCGCCGGCTACGGTGCGAAATGTCATGTCTGATCTCGAAGAGCTCGGTTTTCTGGCGTCGCCGCACACCTCTGCCGGGCGTATCCCGACAGAAAAGGGGTACCGTTATTACGTCGATTGTCTGTTGCAGCTGCGCGAACTGACACCCAAAGAGAAACGGAGTATCGAGGCGAGCTGCCCCGGCATCAATGGCCTTGACAAGCTGTTTCAGGAAGCGGGGAAGGCACTCTCGGCGCTCTCCAGCCATGCCGGTATCGTTATGGCGCCCCGTTTTACAACCACGATTTACAAGCAGATCGAGTTTGTCCGTTTGTCGCGTGGCAAACTTCTGGTGGTGTTTGTTTCCGAGTCGGGGTTGGTGCAGAACAAGGTGATTGACGCTGATGAGACGCTGACTCAGGAAGATCTGGTGAAGATTACCAACTATTTGAATGAGATGCTCTCCGGGATGAATATTTCTGAAGTGCGGGCAAAAATCTCCAGCGAGATGAAGCAGGAACGACATTTGTATGACAAGCTGGTCGGCAAGGCGCTGGAGCTCTCCGGTGCGGTGCTCAAAGAGGAACTCGGCGGGCAGCTCTTTATCGAGGGGGCGTCCAGCTTCCTTGATCAGCCGGGGATTGTCGATATGGGACAGATGAAGAGACTGTTTAGGGCGTTTGAACAGAAAAATACGTTGATTGATCTGCTCGACAAAAGTCAGCAGGCAGCCGGTGTCCAGATTTTTATCGGGAGTGAGCATGAACTGGCGCAGATCGATGGCTGCAGCCTGGTTACGGCCAATTATCAGAATGTACACGGCACCATCGGCACACTTGGGGTTATCGGCCCGAGTCGAATGGCTTATTCCAAGGTGATTCCGATCGTCGATTATACCGCCCGGCTGATCAGCCGGATGCTCGAAACAGGCGATGACAAGGAGATATAACGCGTGGCAAAGAAGAAAGAGGCAAAAAGAGCCGCTCCGGTCGGTGAAGAGGTCATTGAGGTGACTGAAGAGACCGAAGCAACTGAAGTCCAGATTGATCCACAAGAGGAGAACCTGCCAGCGTCGCTTGAGGAGCAGTTGCAGGCTGCGCAAGCTGAAGTTGCCGCTAATAAAGATCTTTATCTGCGGGCTCTGGCTGATCTGGAGAATTACCGTAAGCGTGCCCAGCGTGAAAAGGAAGATGCTTTTCGTTTCGCTAACGACCGTATTCTGCGTGACATTATTCCGGTGCTGGATAACCTTGAGCGGGCGGTTGAACATGCTCACAGTTCAGCAGGTGAACAGAACGTTCTGCTGGAGGGGGTCGAAATGACGCTGGAGCAGTTTCGAAAAGTTCTGGAGTCTTCCGGGGTCACAGCGGTCGAAGCGATGGGGCAGCCGTTTAATCCTGATTTCCATCAGGCGATCGGCCAGGTGCCGACTGCAGACCAGCCGGCAAACAGCGTCGTTCAGGTGCTGCAAAAGGGGTATCTTCTCAATGATCGCCTGCTTCGCCCGGCTATGGTTATGGTCGCAACGTCTTTGCCCGAAGAAGGAATCAAACCAGAGGGTCAGGCTGACGAACAGACTGGCGCTGTCGAATAAATCAAGGTTTTTCAATAATAAAAAGGAGTTGTCTCATGGGAAAAGTAATCGGAATAGATCTCGGTACGACCAATTCTTGCGTGGCGGTAATGGAGGGTGGTGAGCCGAGCGTTATCGCTAATTCAGAAGGGGCTCGCACCACGCCGTCAATGGTCGCATTTTCCGAGAGTGGTGAGCGTCTGGTCGGTCAGCAGGCCAAGCGCCAGGCGGTGACCAATCCGGAAAACACGGTTTACGCGATCAAGCGTCTGATTGGCCGCAAATTCGATACGGACGCTGTGCGCAAGGATATCGAAATCAGCCCGTTCAAGATCATCAAGGCGGATAATGGTGATGCCTGGGTTGAGGCCCGTGGGCAGAAGTATAGTGCGCCGGAGATTTCGGCAATCGTACTTCAGAAGATGAAAAAGACCGCTGAGGATTTCCTTGGCGAGCCCGTGACCGAAGCGGTCATTACTGTGCCGGCCTATTTTAACGATTCACAGCGTCAGGCGACCAAGGATGCCGGCAAAATTGCCGGGCTTGAGGTTTTACGTATAATCAATGAGCCGACCGCTGCGGCTCTTGCTTACGGTCTGGACAAGAAGGAAGAAGAGAAAGTCGCTGTTTTTGACCTCGGTGGCGGCACCTTCGACATCTCGATTCTAGAGCTTGGTGACGGCGTGTTTGAAGTCAAGGCGACCAACGGTGACACTTTCCTCGGTGGTGAGGACTTCGATCAGCGGATCATCGACTATGTCGCGGATGAATTCAAGCGGGATCAAGGGGTCGATCTGCGTAGCGACAAGATGGCTCTGCAACGTCTGAAGGAAGCGGCAGAAAAAGCGAAGTGCGAGCTCTCCTCGTCGCAAGAGACCGATATCAACCTGCCGTTTATCACCGCTGATCAGAACGGCCCGAAGCATATGAACATTAAGCTGACCCGTTCCAAGCTTGAAAGTATCTGTGATGATCTGATTACCCGACTGGTCGGGCCGTGCAAAACCGCCATGAAGGACGCTGGTCTGAAGGCTTCTGATATCGACGAGGTTATCCTGGTCGGCGGCATGACCCGCATGCCGGCCGTACAGGCGAAGGTCAAGGAGATCTTCGGCAAAGAGCCGAACAAGGGGGTCAACCCTGATGAAGTGGTCGCTATCGGCGCTTCCATTCAGGGGGGGGTGCTCAAGGGCGAGGTGAAGGATGTTCTGCTCCTCGACGTGACCCCGCTCTCTCTCGGAATCGAGACGCTCGGCAGCGTAATGACCAAGCTGATAGAAAAGAACAGCACTATCCCGTGTAAAAAGAGTCAGGTCTTCTCGACGGCAGCTGACAACCAGCCGGCTGTTTCGGTTCATGTTCTGCAAGGTGAGCGTGAGATGGCCGAAGGGAACAAGACGATTGGCCGTTTCGATCTGGCCAACATCCCGCCGGCGCCCCGGGGCGTTCCGCAGATTGAGGTGACTTTCGATATTGATGCCAACGGTATCCTTAATGTTTCGGCCAAGGATCTGGGGACCGGTAAAGAACAGTCGATCCGGATTACGGCCTCTTCGGGGCTGAGCGATGAAGAGATCGACCGCATGGTCAAGGAAGCCGAGATGCACTCGGATGAGGACAAAAAGAAAAAAGAGTTGATCGAAGCCCGCAATCAGGCCGACGGTCTGGTCTACACCACCGAGAAAACCCTCAAAGAGCACGGCGATAAGGTTGACGCCGAGACGAAAACCAAGATCGAATCGGCCCTCGAAGAGTTGAAGAAAGCGATCGAGGGGGACGACAAGGCCGATATCAATGCCAAGGTCGAAGCTCTTTCTCAATCAGCACATAAGCTGGCCGAAGCGATGTATGCCAAGGCGGAAGCTGAAGGGGAAGCGGGTTCGGCTGACGCTGGCGACGATTCAGTCGTGGATGCCGAGTTTGAAGATGTCGAAGAGAAGGACGACAAAGAGGGGAAATAATCTCGACGTCACTTTTTTTAGAAAATCAAGTAACGGCAGCAGGACCCGGAATTTTTTCCGGATCCTGCTGTGCTGTTGGCGGCTTACCGGTTGCCGAGAAGGAACACCTTGAATAAACGCGACTACTACGAGATACTTGAAGTCAATAAAAATGCGAGCGAGAGCGAGATCAAGAAGGCTTATCGTCGACTGGCGGTCAAGTATCATCCGGATAAAAATCAGGGGGATAAAGGTGCGGAGGAGAAGTTCAAGGAACTCTCCGAGGCTTATGCTGTTCTGTCCGATGCACAGCAACGCGCAACCTACGATCAATTCGGTCACGCCGGGTTGGGCGGGGGCGGTTTCTCTTCGGGGGGGTTCAATTTTGGCGGTACACCGTTCGAGGATATGTTTGGCGATATCTTCGGTGATATCTTCGGTGGAGGCAACGGCCGTCGCAGCCGGGGGAGGCGTGGTGATGATCTGCGCTATAACCTGACGATCTCCTTTGAGGAAGCAGCCTTCGGGATGGAGACAAAAGTACAGCTGCCACGCCATCAGAGCTGCGACAGCTGTGGTGGGAGCGGCGCGGCTGACGGATCGAGTCCCCGGAGTTGTGATACTTGTGGTGGGCATGGTCAGGTGCGAATTCAGCAAGGGTTCTTTTCTCTGACTCGCCCCTGCCCCGACTGTTCCGGCGAGGGACGGGTTATCGATTCGCCCTGCCCTGACTGTCAGGGGAGTGGCCGGGTTCGGCGAAAAAAATCGATCTCCTTGAAGATTCCTGCCGGGGTAGAGACCGGAACCCGCCTCAAACTTAACGGTGAAGGTGAGGCCGGTACGCAGGGTGGCCCGGCCGGTGATCTTTATGTGGTGCTCTCGGTTTCAGATCACTCTATTTTTAAGCGTGAAGGGCGTGAGGTTATCTGTGAAGTGCCGATCAGTTACGTTCAGGCGGCCCTCGGTTGTGAGCTGGAAGTCCCGACTCTCGACGGGAGAGTGAAAATCAAGGTTCCTGCCGGCACCCAGTCGGGGAAGATCCTGAAACTCGCCGGGAAAGGGATTCCATCGCTTCAGGGGTACGGTCGCGGTGATCAGCTGGTTGTGGTTCGGGTGGAGACTCCGACCGGACTGACGGCCCGGCAGAAAAAATTACTTGAAGAGTTTGCCCGTGAAGGAGGGGAAGAGATTCATCCTCTCGGTAAAAGTTTTCTCGATAAGGTAAAAGAGCTGTTTGATTGATCTGTTCGTCTTTGAACCTGGTCGGTTAAGAGAAAAAGATGCTGATGCGCAAACGACAATTAATACGCACTCTTTTGTTTGGCCTTCTGACCCTGTTGCTGATTTTGCCGCCCTTTTTGTACGCCGCGGCGCCAGTAGATAACAGGTCGCTCGGTGCGGCGATGCGCAGTTACGCCGAAGGCGATTATGCGGCGGCACTGCCGCAGCTGCTCTCCCTGCTAGAAACGGCGGACGAAGTGACGCCGATGATCGACGCACGGCTTGCGGTTGCTTCTATCTACCGGCAGAAGGGGCAGAACGATGCGGCGCTGGCACAGATCAGCCAGATTCCTGCGACGCTGCGCAACGATCAGTCGCGTCTGATTGAGGGGTTGATTCTTCTGGAGATTGGTCTGTTTGATGAGAGCGTCGCAACCTTCAAACGGATTGATGAACAGGCTTTATCGGCGGAAGATCGCGAAACTTTGCTTGTCTCCCTGGCACGAGGAAGTGCCGGACAAAGGGAGCTGTTCCCGGCACTCTGGTTTGCGCACCGCGCCCTGAGTACAACGATGTCGCCGGAGCGGGAGAACGCTGTTTTTTCTCTGGTGATGGAATTGTTGAAAAGTGCAGAAGCCGAGCAAAAGCTGCCGGAGATCGCCTTTATGTTTGCCGGTACGCCGATCGGTGCAGCGGCCTCCATTTTACTGATCGAGCAAAGTCTCGATTCCGGGAGTCTGGAGTTGGCGCGGGCCAGAATTCACCAGGTCGATATTGGCCTGATCCCGGGGGATTTTCGCAATTCGGCAATTGCCCTCTTTACCAGATTAACCGGTGAAAGCTGGTTGCAGCGATCCGTCGGCGTAGTTTTGCCTTTCTCGGGTAAATATTCGGTGTATGGCGAATTTGTCCGCCGCGGCATGGAGCTGGCTCTTGAAGGGGCGGTGAATGCAACCGGAGTTCGTTTTCTGTTTTACGACGGGGCGGCCGATGCGGCGAAAAGCCGCGAGGCGGTGCGTACTCTGGTTCGGAGTGAGAAAGTCGTAGCCGTAACCGGGGCGATTACCGGTGCAGCGGCGATGGCGATTGCCGAACAGGCGCAGAGTGAACAGGTCCCTTTATTGACCCTGGCACAAAGCAACGGTCTGCCCGAGGTTGGTCCCTATATTTTTCGTAATTCTCTGACCGCGCGGCAGCAGGTTGAGACGCTCGCTCGTTATGCGGTGCTCGATCAGGGTCTGACGAGTTTCGCTATTCTCTCCCCGGAGAATCGCCTTGGTGAGAGTATGGCCGATCTCTTTACGGAAGAGGTCGAAAAGCTCGGTGCCGAAGTTATCGTAGCGCAGCAGTACGACGAAACGGCCACCGATTTTGGGCGCCAGATCAAGCGGCTCAAGGGGGAAAACCCGAACAGGGGTAAAATGGTCTTGACCGGTAAAGCGTTGTTGCTCGATCTGTTTGTACCAGACCCACCCCCCTTTGAATTTGAGGCGCTGTTTATCCCCGATTATGCCGACAAGATTGGCGTCATCGCTCCGCAACTTGCTTATTATGGTATAGAGAATGTACCGCTGCTCGGTATCAATGGCTGGAATTCACCGGATCTGCTGCGTACGGTCGGAGGTTTTATCGAGGGGGCGGTTTTTGTCGACGGTTTTTTCGCTTACAGTCCTTACCCCTTCGTCAAGGAGTTTGTCGACCTATATTATGCAAAGTATGGAGAGATTCCGACTTTTCTACAGGCACAAGGGTACGATGCGGCCAGTATCCTGCTTGCGCTGCTCGACAATCCCGATATTCGCACCCGCAACGATCTCCGTCTGGCTTTGAGTCAGCTACAGGCCTATCCAGGTGTGACCGGAGCAACAACGTTTAACTGGAGTGGTGAAGCGGAGAAAATTCTCTATCTGCTCCAGGTTCGCAACGGCAACATCGAGCAGATCAACAACCTGATTGAGGTCGGATCGCCTGGGTCGACCATCGATGCTCTGATCAACGGTCAGCTGATTCATGAATAAAAGCGCGTCAGGAAAAAGGATGATGCAACTGTCGCTTCTGTCTCTGCTGCTGTTGTTGACGGCATCCTGCTTCCCGCCAGGATTGGAAAACCCGGGGATTGGCGCAGGGAGTATAAACGGGACGGTCTTGACCCGGGAGGGGGGTCCGGCAACCGGGGCGTACGTCTATGCTTATCGGACCAACAGCAACGGTCTGCGCGGTCCGGCTGATTTCGCCGCCAGCGTCGATGCCGACGGCCACTATTCCCTCGATCTGATTCGTGGCGAATATCACCTGGTTGCCCGGCAAAGGTCTTCCGGGAACGGTTCGGGGCCACCGACGGTCGGCGATGCCTGGGCCATTTATAAACGGAACCCGGTCAGCGTTGGCAGTAATTCTATCGATTCGGTCGACTTTGTACTTCAGCGCGACAGCGGTCTGCATCCGTTGCGCCAGGGGAGTTTGGCTTCGGGTGATACCGGGTTTTCCGGCATTTTGCGCAGTGACGATGCCGAGGTGGAGGGAGCTTTCGTTCTCGCTTATCGATCCCCGGATTTCAGACGGATGCCTGATTTTACCTCGCTGCCAGCAGGCCAGGATGGACGATTTGTCCTCTATGTGCCGGATCCCGGGCGCTACTGTCTGGCCGCCCGCAAGCAGACGCGCGGCCAGCCCCGCGAAGGGGAGCCGTACGGAACCCTTGGCTCGGATGATGCCGGTTGTCGTCAGGTTAGTCGTGGCCAGATTCTGGATGTCGGCACAATAGTTCTGCGCCCGCACCGGCGCTGATGGTTACGGTTATTCGCCGAGGGCAAGCAGTGCATGCAGCAGTTCAATCCGCGGGGTGGCGACTCCTGCGGCCTGAGCCCGCCTGAGCGGCTCGACATAAATAGATTCCAGCTCCAGCGGTCGACCTTCCATTCGATCGATCATCATGCTTGGCCGATAGTGACTCATACTCTCGGTGACTGTCAGCATCTGTTCGATGAATCGTGCTGTTTCGATCGGGGAGCTTATTTTTTGGGCATTGGCTGCCGTTGCAACCTCGGTCATCAGTGCAGAAATTTCATCGCGGATATGCGGATCGGACAGCAGGGCGGTAACATCGAGACCGGTCAGGGCGCAGAGGCCGTTGAACGGAATATTCCAGACCAGCTTCTCCCAACGCGTCTTGAGCAGATCGTCAACCGATTCGCAGTTGAGACCGGCGGCGCTAAAGAGTTTGGCGACGTCTCGGCATCGATCTGTGGCTTCGGGTCTGAACGCCCCGATACGCACCCTCCCCTGTCCGAGGTGATGGACGATGCCGGGTACTCCACGATTGGCGCAGAGGAAAGCGACCCCGCCGAGTATCTGTTCTGCAGGGATGCTCCTGGCCAGATACTCTTCATTGCCGAGCCCGTTCTGCAGGGTCAGAACAGCCGTCTCCGGGCCGATCAGAGGGGCAATGAGGGAGTAAACCTTGTTATTATCGAAGGTTTTCAACCCGACAACGACCAGATCCACCGTACCGATGTTGTCGGTTTCTCGGTGCCCGTTCACTCTTTGCAGATGAAAGTCACCGTCGATGGAAAAGACTCTCAAACCGTCACTCATGATGGCATCGTAGTCGCGACGCAACAAAAAATGGACCTCTTCGCCTCCTCGTTGCAGTAACGCACCGTAATAGAGCCCGAGGGCTCCGGCACCGATTATAGCAGTTCGCATTCTCGCCTCCGTGTTGAAATGTCTGCTGTTCTTATAGCATTACCGGCTGCGACCGGCAATCGACGGTTGTCGACAATCGTAATAATGCGATTGGTCTTGACCCCCTGCCAGGTCTTCAGCTTGACGTAGAGCGCTATTTTTGCTATGCTAAGCGTCTTTCCGAGAGGAGTAGTTTAATGTTTAAAATTGGCGATCGAGCAGTATACCCCACCCAGGGAATCGGTGTGATTGAAGCTATTGAGTCGAGAGATTTCGGGGGGGTGGAGACGAACTTTTACATTTTACGTATAGTCGATAGTGATATTACGATCATGGTTCCGACCGGAAATGCCTTACACATCGGGTTGCGCAGTCCGATAGACAAGAAACGGGTCGCTTCAATTTTCGATATGCTGGGAGAAAAAACCATCATCGCCGCCGGACCGATCGCTTCATGGAGCCGTCGCCAACGCGAATATAACGATAAAATCAAGACGGGTGATCTGTTTGAGGTCGCCGAGGTATTACGTGAACTCTATGCGATCCGTGATGGCAAAGAGCTCTCCTATGGTGAGAAGAAGGTCCTGGAACTGGCCCGAAAGCTGCTGGTCAAGGAAGTTGCTCTGGCCGAAGGAGCCGAAGAAGACGCGGTGACGCAACGGGTCGAAAATATTTTCCTGAATTGAAACGCTTCTGGCGGAGGCGTCAATGAACGTCAGGGTGTTGATCCCGGCTGCCGGTGCAGGTCGCCGCATGGGGGGCGGGATAAATAAACAGTATCTGGAGTTGGCTGGCCAGCCGATTCTGGCTCGAACACTTGAGGTGTTTGAGCAGCATCCCCTTATCGACAGCATTCTAATGATCGTCTCCCCGGCAGAGATAGCGTTCTGTACCGAAGAGATCGTTGTGCCTGGCAACTATCGCAAAGTGGCCGCAGTGATTGCCGGCGGTCTTGAGCGGCAGGATTCGGTCTATTGCGGGCTACAGGCCTGCAACGCCGATGACGATGATCTGATTCTGATTCATGATGGAGCCAGACCTCTGGTCAGTTGTGAGATCATTGATCGGGTGATCGCGACGGCACAGCAGCACGGAGCCTGCTTGACGGCCGTCCCGGTTAAAGATACCGTTAAATCGGTGCATAAGGGGTGTGTCGTTGATACTTTGGATCGCACAACCCTCTGGCTGGCCCAGACCCCGCAAGCCTTTCGTTACGATCTGATCCGTGCTGCCTACGATCGGGCCGCCGCGCTCGGATTGAGGGGGACCGATGATGCCCAGCTGGTTGAATTGGCAGGTTTTACGGTTCGGGTTGTGCAGGGTGATTACCGTAATCTCAAGATCACGACACCGGAGGATCTGCCGGTGGCAGAACAGCTGCTGGCAGCCGAAAAAAAGGTGGGAGCATGATACGGATCGGACATGGGTACGATGTTCATCAGCTCGTGCCTGGGCACAGGCTGGTTATTGGGGGCGTCGAGATCCCTTATCCATCAGGTCTTCTTGGTCATTCCGACGCTGACGTACTGCTGCACGCCATCTGTGATGCCGTGCTCGGAGCGATCGGTGCAGGGGATATCGGCCGCCATTTTCCCGACAATGATCCCGCACTTAAGGGGATCGACAGTCGCAAGCTGCTCCGCCATGTGATCGATCTGGCGGCGCAACGCGGCTTTACAGTCAGCAATATCGATGCAACGGTGATCGCAGAGGCGCCGAAGCTCTCTCCCTGTATTGAACAGATGAGGACGGTGATTGCCGCTGATTGCCGGATCGCTGTGAATCAGACGAATATCAAGGCGACGACAACCGAGGGGCTCGGTTTTGCCGGCCGCAAAGAAGGGATCGCCGCACACGCCGTCGTGTTGATGCAGGCGATCGTCTGATCGGGTGTAATTCTCTTCGACCGAAGTTTTTTTTGCACGGGTAGCTTGAAGATATATGTCTAATTGAAAGGATATGAACAGCAGATGAGTTCAGAAGAGTCGAGCACAGGGGCAAATTTCATCAAGACCCTGATCCAGGAAGATCTGGAGAGTGGCAAGCATAAGACGATCGTGACCCGGTTTCCACCCGAGCCGAACGGTTATCTGCATATCGGGCACGCCAAGGCGATCTGCCTGAATTTCGGTCTGGCCAGCGATTTCAACGGGCGTTGTCATTTGCGCTTCGACGATACCAATCCGATCAAGGAAGAAGACGAGTATGTCAATGCAATTCGTGAGGATGTCAGCTGGCTCGGATTTGATTGGGGCGAGCACCTTTACTACACGTCGAGTTATTTTGAGCAGCTCTACCGTTATGCTCTGCAGTTGATTGAAAAAGGGAAAGCCTATGTCTGCAGCCTCACAACAGAGCAGATGCGTGAATACCGCGGGACTCTAACCGAGCCGGGACGTCTGAGCCCCTACCGTGATCGGACAGTCGAAGAGAATCGTGATCTGTTCGGCCGGATGCGCGCCGGAGAGTTTCCGGATGGGACACATGTGTTGCGGGCGAAGATCGATATGGCTGCCGGCAATCTGAATCTGCGTGATCCGATCCTCTATCGGATTCTGCATGCGTCGCATCACCGGACCGGCGACGAGTGGTCTATCTATCCGATGTACGATTTTGCGCACGGTCAGTCTGATTCGATCGAAGCCGTCACCCACTCCATCTGTACTCTTGAATTTGAGGATCACAGACCGCTCTACGATTGGTTCATTCGTGAACTGGGGATCTTTGCTCCCCGGCAGATCGAATTTGCCCGTCTCAATCTCTCCTACACGGTGATGAGCAAGCGCAAATTGCTGCAACTGGTGCAGGAGAAATATGTCAGCGGCTGGGACGATCCGCGCATGCCGACCTTGGTCGGGATGCGACGGCGCGGTTACCCGGCGGCAGCCATCCGCAAGTTTTGCGAACGGATCGGGGTTGGCAAGGGGGCGAGCTGGATCGATCTGGCGGTGCTTGAAGATTGTGTTCGCGAAGAGCTCAATGAGACGGCACCGCGGGCAATGGCGGTTATTCATCCGCTGAAAGTGGTGCTGACCAACTATCCACAAGAGCAGGTAGAAGAGTTGACCGCAGCTGTTCATCCGCAAAAGCCGGAGATGGGGAGTCGAACCATTTATTTCAGCCGTCAGTTTTACATTGAGCGAGACGATTTCATGGAAGAGCCGTCGAAGAAATTCTTTCGCCTCGGTCCGGGGCGGGAGGTTCGCCTGCGCAATGCTTATATCATCCGCTGTGATGAGGTGGTCAAGAACGCGGCAGGCGAAATTATTGAACTGCAATGCAGCGCCGACCTCGCGACCCTCGGGGCCAATCCGACCGACGGGCGCAAGGTTAAAGGGACGATTCACTGGGTCAGCGCTCCGCACGCTCTCTCTATTGAAATACTTCAGTACGATCGGCTGTTCTCCGTAGAAAATCCCGACAAGGGGGAGGATTACCGGCAGAATCTCAATCCGGGCTCTCTGCAGAAGATTGAAAATGTCTATGCCGAGGCGAGTCTGGTTAATGCTCTCCCCGGGGTTCCCTATCAGTTTGAGCGGACCGGCTATTTTTGCGTTGATCCGGTCGATTCGTGCGGTAGCAAGCCGGTCTTTAACCGGATTGTCACCCTGCGTGATTCCTGGGCCAAGGAACAGGGAAAATAGTTGTATCGGCCCTTCCACAACCGCATACGGTCGAACGCGATTGCCTGCGGCCAAAATCCCCCTTTTTCGCAGCAGCACTCCCCATGCAGTGCAAACCGGGGAGGGTGCTGAGTAATCAGAAAGAATAATACGGGAGGGAATATTTTGCTGGAGGGGGTGAGATGATTCTGTTATGCGCAAAGAGACCTTCAATATTCTGCTGGTCGAAGGGGTGGATGGACGGCACGCGGAGCTCGCGAACTATCTGCGCTGCGACGGCTACCAGGTCGAACGTCTGACCAATTATGCACTGCACCCTTTTGCACAGCACAAAAACAACCCGCAACTGATTCTGCTTGATCTCGCGGTGCTGGCGGGTTCGTCGCTGCAGGATCAATTCAGCGCCCTTTCACGACTGACCGGAAAGGCTAAAATTCCGGTCGTTATTCTCGCCCCTGATGCCACTTTTGAATTTGAGCTGCTCGATGTCTACGATTACCTCTCTGAGCCGATCGACCTTTTTCGATTAGAGGCTGACATTGAAAGAGTGATCTCTTCACCGCCGATCCAGCCTGGTCTGATCACCCCCGGCGAGGCGGATCTGGAGCTGTTTCGTACCTTTATTGATCAACACTCCGGGCTGCATTTTTCGCAGCGCAACTCCCGCATTCTGCATCAAGGGCTGCATCGACGAATGTGCGCAGTCGGGGTCGAAAACTTTTCCGCCTACTACGATTACCTGCTGCGCTACTCTGAAAGTCGCAATGAACTGAAAAAATTGCTCACTTTGTTGACGGTTGGTGAAACCAGTTTTTTTCGCTACAGTAACCAGCGCGAAGCCTTTGTTAAACATCTGATCCCCGATTTGATCAAGCAACGGCGCCACACCCGCAGTCTGAGAATCTGGTCGGCAGGGTGTTCAACCGGCGAAGAGCCGTACGGTGTTGCCATTCTTCTGGCCGAGCAGTTTCCTCAGCTTGCTGGCTGGAAGATCGAGATTCTGGCGACGGACATCAATAAACGCTCACTGCGCGTTGCACGCGAAGGGATTTACGGTAAACGGGCGGTACGATTAGTCGAAAAAAACTATCTGGAAAAATATTTTAAACAGGTTGGTGATTTATCTGTGGTCAATCCAGAGATCAAGCGCCGTGTCCGTTTTGAGTATCTGAATCTCAAGGACGACCTGTTTCCGTCGCGAGCAGATAAAGGGGGTGGAATTGACCTTGTTTTCTGCCGTAATGTGATGATCTATTTTGAGACGGAGACGATGCGGCAGATCGTCGACCGGTTTGCCGACTGTCTCAATCCGGGCGGTTATCTGCTGCTCGGACATTCCGAAACCTTGCAGAATATCAGTGAACGGTTCAAGCGTCAGCAGTATGAGCGTGCTTTTCTTTACCAGTTGCCGCCGGAGAGGGATGCACAAAAAGAGACAGCGGTCTCTCGGACGTCTTCTGCTTCTGTCCCCCTTGTAAAAGAGCGCGAAAAAGCCGATCAACGCCGGGACCTTCCAGAGAAAAAGGCGGCAAACTCCCCCCTCGACCCGATCAGGGCGATGTCTCAGAAAAAAGATTTTGCCGAGCAACTGTACCAAGAGGCCAAAAGAGCTTTTAATCATGAGGAGTTTGCCGCAGCGGAAGAGGCCTACTCCTCGGTTCTCAAGCTTTTTCCGGAGCATCTCGGAGCGTTGATCGGCAAAGGTCTCAGCAGTGCCAACTGTAAAGAGTACGATGCCGCCCGTGAGCTGTGCGACCAGGCGGAAAAAGTAGATGATCTCTGCCCCGACCTCTATTTTATTCGCGGGATGATTTCCGACATGGAGTCGAAGCCAGCCGAAGCTGTTGTCCAGTACCAGAAGGTTCTCTGGCTCGACCCCTGCTTCATTGTCGCTCACTACGCTCTGTCGCGTCTTTATCGACAGGGGGGGGATCTGTCTTCCGCCCGACGGGCACTGCTCAATACGATTCGTTGTCTGGAAAAAATGTCCCCTTCGACCCGGGTTCACTTTTCCGGCGGGATGACCCGCGAGGTTTTTCTGGAGCTCTGTCGCAACGATCTCGACACTTTTGCCGATTAGAGTTTCACAAATAACCGGAAAATTTATTAACTCCTGTTTTGTTCTCCTTTTATTTTTAAATAATCGAGCTGGTGTTGTTGAGCTGAAAACAGATCAATATGCTGAAAGATTTGATATTTTTCATTTGACTATAAATAGAACAGTGTTTAGTTTTAAGGTATAATTATTTTATGGATTTTTGCAAAGGAGGTTGCGGGGGCGCTTCCTGTATGGTCTTTCGGCGCAAATGCCTAAAAGGGAGGCGCAAATGAAAAAGAAAACATGTCTTGTCGTTGATGATAGTCCGCTGGTTCTGGCTATGGTTACCGACGCTTTGGAGGCGGCCGGTTTCGATGTTGTTGCCACCGATTTCGGAATCGAAGCCAACCAGATCATCTACCGTACTCCTCCACCGGATATTATCCTGCTCGATGTGATGATGCCGCTGCTCAGCGGTGATCAAAAAGTGAAACTGATCAAGGAGCGGGAACGGAGTAAAAATATCCCGATTCTGTTGATCTCCTCCAAGGAGAAGGGTGAACTCGAAGAGTTAACCCGAACATCGGGTGCAAACGGCTACATTCAAAAGCCGTTTGATGCGGCAACACTGGTGCGCGCTGTACAGGCCGCTCTGGATAAGCAGGGATGACTATGGAATCAGGGCGCGACAGTTACGATATCAAACAAATTCTTAACGAGATGCGCAGTGAATACTGGCAGGCTCTGGAAGAGGTCGAGGTCGACCAGTCGACCGAGACGGCGGAGTATGTTCTGGTTCGAATTCATAGCGATCTGTTTGCTCTGGAAGTACAGAGCTGCCGTGAGGTTTTACGTCTGCCGCGGATTGTAAAAGTCCCCCGGGCTGGCAAGCAGATCCTCGGCATCATTAATATCCGCGGTGAAATTATTGCTGTGACCGATTTGCGACCAGCTCTCGATTATCCTGCGCATTTACAGCAGGAGAAGACCCGGTTGGTGGTCGTGCGGGCGGCCGGGCTGACGACTGCTCTGCTGGTTGATCGGGTAGAGGGGATAGTGAGATTCGATGCCGGGGCGATCGAAACCTTGACTGACGGTTTAAGTGGTGCGCGGCGGGATATGGTGGGCGGGCAGATCGTCTATAAAGAAGAGATGGTTGTTCTGCTCGATCTGGAAAAGATGTTTGGCAGTCAGGAGTTTGTTATCGACCAGAAAGAGGAACAATCCTTTTAGTCTCTCCCCGGTCATACCGTTACCAAAAGCGATGTGAGGTAGTTATGTTTGATCTGATCAAGAATCGCATCACCGCAAAGATCGTTGTATCGCTGGTTGTGATCCTGGCGGTAATCATGTCGATATCGACGGTTGTTCTGGTGGAACGCCGGGCCAGCGTACTGCGGGAGCAGTTGCTGGTCAAAGCGAAAGGGCTGGCGCTGCTCGGAGCCCAGACCATGAGCCTGGTGCTGGAGAATGCCCTCGCCGCCGGTCAATTCAGCGAAGCAGAGCTGTTTGACACCGATTATCAAAAGATCGAGAGCGGCGAACTGGCCGGCTCTGCGATCCCGAAATATTCGACCCCCTACGACCGCTATCTCGATAACCGGATCACAACGTTTCAGGATTCGATCCTGAATGAAGATCCGATGGTGGTCTTCGCCGTACTGGTTGATCGCAACGGCTACCTGCCGACGCACAACAGCAGGTACAGTCAGCCGCTGACCGGCGACTCCGAAAAAGATAAAAATGACAACCGGACCAAGCGGATCTTCAATGATCCGGTCGGCCTCAAAGCCGCCCAATTCACCGGCGACGACAAAAACAACTATCTGCATCAGGAGTATCCCCGCGATACCGGTGAGATGATGTGGGATGTTTCCGCCCCGGTCAATGTCAACGGCCAGCACTGGGGTGGATTCCGTATCGGCTTCTCCATGCAGCAGACCGAAGCCGCGATCGCCGATCTGCGCAGCGATGTGCTCTGGATGATGGGTCTGTTTCTGATTGTGGCCGTACTGACCATATCGGTGATTGTCAGTCTGCTGCTCAAACCGCTGCGGCGGGTGACAGCCGCCGCCAATCGACTCGCCGACGGCAGCCTGGATGAGACGATCGACCAGATCGGCAGTGACGAAGTCGGCCAGCTGGCTGTGGCCTTCAACCGGATGTCACAGGTGATCGTCGGTAATCTGCGCGAACAGATCGGCAAGAGCGACCAGATGGTCCTCAGCGTCCGCGAAGCGATCCGGCAACTCTCGGGGAGTGCCAGCGGGATCATGGCGATCGCCGCCCAACAATCTTCCGGCTCGACCGAGCAGGCGACGGCGGTCCAGCAGGCGACCACCACTTCCGAAGAGATAGCCGTTACGGCCCGACAGGTGGCAGAGAATTCAGAACGGGTCGAAGCGATGGCCCAGACCGCCGGAGCGGCCAGCGTCAGCGGCAAGGAAGCGGTCGGCGATGCTATCTCAGGGATGTTGTCCCTGCGCGAGCAGGTTCAATCGATCGCCGAAGCGATGCTGGAGCTGGGCGAAGACTCACAAAAGATCGGCGGCATCGTTGATATTATCGACGAGATCTCCGACCAGACCAACCTGCTGTCGCTGAATGCGGCGATCGAAGCGGCCGGGGCCGGTGAAGCCGGGAAGCGGTTTTCTGTCGTTGCCAATGAAGTCAAACGGCTGGCGGAGCGGACGGTCGATGCGACCGGACAGATCAAGGCGTTGATCGGACAGATTCAGAAAGCGACCAATGCGACGATCATGCTGACCGAAGACGGCACCAAAGGGGTCGATGCGGCGAGTGAGCTGGTCACCCGGGTCTCGATCGAACTCGACAACATCAACCGCTCCGTCGGCGAGACGCAGGCCGCTGCCGGTGAGATTAAACTGAGTACGCAACAGCAGACGACCGCAAGCGAGCAGATGGTCGAAACGATCGCCGAAGTGCGCGACGTGGCGATGCAGGTCGCTGAGAGCGCCCATGAGACGACGCAGGCGATCGGCGAACTGACCAGCCTCGCCGAGCGGCTCAAGGTGATGGTTGAAGACGATCTGCAGGCAAAAGGGAAAACCCAGACCCTGGCGGGGGCAAAGCTTCTGGAAACAGTGCTCAATGACGCCCTGAACAGCGGCACCTTCAGCCTTGATCAGCTGTTTGACGAGAATTATGTGCCGATCCCGCACACCGATCCACAGAAATATCACACGGTTTATGATCGCTATCTCGATGAGCGGATCACCGGTATCCTCGACGGTTTTCTCGATAACAAGATGGTCGCCTATGCGGTGTTGGCGGATCGCAACGGTTATGTCCCGACCCACAACAGCAAATACAGCCACCCCTCGACCGGCAATTACGAGATCGATGTTGCGCAAAGCAGGCAGAAGCGGATCTTTGATCATGAGGTCGGTATCAAGGCGGCGCGCAACACCGGTGATGTCCTGATGCAGGTTTATGAACGGGATACGGGCGAGAAGATGTGGGATATATCAGCTCCGGTCACCGTTCAGGGGAGACACTGGGGCGGGTTTCGTATCGGTTATTACATGTAGGGATCAGCTTTTGAAAAAGAGGTAGTTATGTTTGATCTGATCAAGAATCGCATCACCGCAAAGATCGTTGTATCGCTGGTTGTGATCCTGGCGGTAATCATGTCGATATCGACGGTTGTTCTGGTGGAACGCCGGGCCAGCGTACTGCGGGAGCAGTTGCTGGTCAAAGCGAAAGGGCTGGCGCTGCTCGGAGCCCAGACCATGAGCCTGGTGCTGGAGAATGCCCTCGCCGCCGGTCAATTCAGCGAAGCAGAGCTGTTTGACACCGATTATCAAAAGATCGAGAGCGGCGAACTGGCCGGCTCTGCGATCCCGAAATATTCGACCCCCTACGACCGCTATCTCGATAACCGGATCACAACGTTTCAGGATTCGATCCTGAATGAAGATCCGATGGTGGTCTTCGCCGTACTGGTTGATCGCAACGGCTACCTGCCGACGCACAACAGCAGGTACAGTCAGCCGCTGACCGGCGACTCCGAAAAAGATAAAAATGACAACCGGACCAAGCGGATCTTCAATGATCCGGTCGGCCTCAAAGCCGCCCAATTCACCGGCGACGACAAAAACAACTATCTGCATCAGGAGTATCCCCGCGATACCGGTGAGATGATGTGGGATGTTTCCGCCCCGGTCAATGTCAACGGCCAGCACTGGGGTGGATTCCGTATCGGCTTCTCCATGCAGCAGACCGAAGCCGCGATCGCCGATCTGCGCAGCGATGTGCTCTGGATGATGGGTCTGTTTCTGATTGTGGCCGTACTGACCATATCGGTGATTGTCAGTCTGCTGCTCAAACCGCTGCGGCGGGTGACAGCCGCCGCCAATCGACTCGCCGACGGCAGCCTGGATGAGACGATCGACCAGATCGGCAGTGACGAAGTCGGCCAGCTGGCTGTGGCCTTCAACCGGATGTCACAGGTGATCGTCGGTAATCTGCGCGAACAGATCGGCAAGAGCGACCAGATGGTCCTCAGCGTCCGCGAAGCGATCCGGCAACTCTCGGGGAGTGCCAGCGGGATCATGGCGATCGCCGCCCAACAATCTTCCGGCTCGACCGAGCAGGCGACGGCGGTCCAGCAGGCGACCACCACTTCCGAAGAGATAGCCGTTACGGCCCGACAGGTGGCAGAGAATTCAGAACGGGTCGAAGCGATGGCCCAGACCGCCGGAGCGGCCAGCGTCAGCGGCAAGGAAGCGGTCGGCGATGCTATCTCAGGGATGTTGTCCCTGCGCGAGCAGGTTCAATCGATCGCCGAAGCGATGCTGGAGCTGGGCGAAGACTCACAAAAGATCGGCGGCATCGTTGATATTATCGACGAGATCTCCGACCAGACCAACCTGCTGTCGCTGAATGCGGCGATCGAAGCGGCCGGGGCCGGTGAAGCCGGGAAGCGGTTTTCTGTCGTTGCCAATGAAGTCAAACGGCTGGCGGAGCGGACGGTCGATGCGACCGGACAGATCAAGGCGTTGATCGGACAGATTCAGAAAGCGACCAATGCGACGATCATGCTGACCGAAGACGGCACCAAAGGGGTCGATGCGGCGAGTGAGCTGGTCACCCGGGTCTCGATCGAACTCGACAACATCAACCGCTCCGTCGGCGAGACGCAGGCCGCTGCCGGTGAGATTAAACTGAGTACGCAACAGCAGACGACCGCAAGCGAGCAGATGGTCGAAACGATCGCCGAAGTGCGCGACGTGGCGATGCAGGTCGCTGAGAGCGCCCATGAGACGACGCAGGCGATCGGCGAACTGACCAGCCTCGCCGAGCGGCTCAAGGTGATGGTTGAAGACGATCTGCAGGCAAAAGGGAAAACCCAGACCCTGGCGGGGGCAAAGCTTCTGGAAACAGTGCTCAATGATGCCCTGAACCGCGGCACCTTCAGCCTCGATCAGTTGTTTGACGAGAATTACGTGCCGATCCCGCACACCGATCCACAGAAATATCACACGGTTTACGATCGCTATCTCGATGAGCGGATCACCGGTATCCTCGACGGTTTTCTCGCTGATCCGATGGCGGTCTTCGCCGTACTGGTCGACCGTAACGGCTATCTGCCGACTCACAACAGCAAGTACAGCCAGCCGTTGACCGGTAATCTGGATCACGATCGAGACTGGAATCGGGGCAAACGGCTCTTCAACGATCCGGTCGGGATCAAGGCGGCGCGCAACACCGGTGATGTTCTGCTGCAGGTTTATGAACGGGATACGGGCGAGAAGATGTTGGATATATCAGCACCGGTCGTCGTACAGGGGAGACATTGGGGCGGGTTCCGTATCGGCTATTGTCTGGATGAATCCACTGTAACGAAAAAAAGCTAGGGGACGCCGTGTCTCTTCAAAAGTATATCGAAATATTCGCCAGAGAGGCTGAAGAACATCTGCAGTCGCTTCGTCATGGATTATTGGCGATCGAGACGCAAGGGGCGACGCCAGAGCTGATTCACGAACTGTTGCGCAACGCCCATACGATAAAAGGGTCGGCGATGATGGTCGGTCTGGAGCAGATCGCCGAGTTGACGCACCAGATGGAGAGTCTGTTTGCCGGGTTCGAATCGGGGAGTCGTGAATTGACCCCCGGTTGTGTTGACGTTCTGCTGCTCGCCACCGATACGGTTGAAGAACTCCTGGCCAGGGTGCAGGCTGGAGATCAATCGAAGGTTGAGGTCGGCTCTGTTCTTGAAGGGTTGAAAAATGGTAAATTGGCCCAGGTTCCGGTCGTTGCTGCCGGGTCTGAATCGGTTACCGGAGCGGGGCGGGAGCGCAATAAGACGGTCCGGGCGAGTGTGGAGCGTCTTGATGTTCTGGTGAATCAGTTGGGCGAACTGCTGATTGCCCGACAGGAGTTTGACGATAAGATTCGACAGATTCGTCAGCTTAATCGGCAGTTTGAAGAGTTTATGGCTGTCCTGCGCAAAGACGATAACTGCGAAAAAGCCAAAAGTCTGCTCGCAAAATACAGCCGGATGGCAAACGATTTGGAGCAGAGTACTTTTGCCCTCGGCTATCAGGCAGAGGAGTTGCATGCAAGCGCCATGCAGCTGCGGATGATGCCTCTCTCGACCATCACAGAGGATCTGGTCCGGATGGTTCGTGATCTGGGGCGGGAGCAAGGGAAGAGTGTCACCCTGGACGTAGAAGGGGAATCGCTTGAACTCGATCGAGTCCTCCTCGACGAGATCAAACCGATGCTGATGCACATGGTCCGCAACGCCGTTGATCATGGCGTCGAAGCGAAGGAGGAGCGGGCCGCCTGCGGCAAGCCCGAACAGAGTCTGATTCGATTAAAGGCGCGTTACGAGGGGGGGAAAGCTCAGCTGGTCCTCTCCGATGACGGCCGGGGGATCGATCCGCATAGTGTCCGTAAGGCGGCCGTCGATAAGAAGCTGCTGTCACAGAGTGAAGCAGGGTCGATGAGTGATGAGGAGTCGGTTTATCTGATTTTGCGCCCCGGTTTTTCAACCCGGACCTTTGTAACCGATATCTCTGGCCGGGGGGTCGGTATGGATATCGTGAAGACCAATATCGACCGGATCAAAGGGAATCTGCTGATCGATTCCGTGCCGGGGGCGGGGACGGCAATGCAGCTGACATTTCCGCTGTCGACAGCGGTTTTCACAAGTCTGCTGGCTGAAAGTGACGGTGAAAAGTACGCGATCCCCCTCAATTATGTTGCGGAAGTTCTGCGCCTGAACGATGCGGATATTCTGCAAGAACTCGGACGTGAAGTGGTGCGGGTGCATGGCGAAACGATCCCCCTCTTTTCACTGACGGCTCTGCTCAACCCCGGTTCATCGGATCGGGTCGCGGGGCGACGCATCAGTGCGGTCATTCTGCATTTTCGCAACCGAAAGATCGCCTGCCTGGTCTCCAGAATTATCGGCGAACAAGATATCGTCGTGAAAAATATGGGGAAACAACTGAAGAGTGTAGAATTCTTCAGCGGTGCAACCATTCTCGGTGACGGCTCTCCGGCGCTGATTCTGTCGATTCCGGATCTGTTTGGCAGCGGCATCAATCAGGGGAAAACCCGACTCTCTGAAGAGATTGATGCCTATTCAGCGGCGCAGAAAAAGGGGAGGATTCTGGTGGTCGATGATTCGATTACAACCCGGACGATGGAAAAAAATATTCTTGAGACGCACGGCTATCAGGTGACGATTGCCGTCTCCGGATTTGATGCCCTGGAAAAACTCGATGCAGGGAGTTTTGATCTGATGGTCAGCGATGTTGAGATGCCGGGGATGACCGGATTTGAATTGACCCGTAAGGTCCGTCAGCGTGAAGAGACCAAAACTCTGCCGGTTATTATCTGTACCTCTCTGGCGACGGACGAACATAAACGTCTCGGCATGGAAGTGGGTGCCCAGGCCTATATCGTCAAGGGGAACTTTGACCAGGGGACCCTGCTCGATACGGTCGCCGCACTGATTGCGTAGCTTACTATGATCCGAGTTCTGCTGGCTGATGATTCACCGTTGACGCGGACGGTGATTAAAGAGCTGTTGATGTGTGACCCGCAGATTGCTGTGGTCGGTGAGGTGACCGATGGCCGCCAGGCGGTCGACGAAACCAGACGGTTGAAACCTGATCTGGTGATTCTCGATGTGCTGATGCCGGTTATGGACGGTCTTGATGCCGTACGCGAGATTATGGCTGAATCCCCGACGCCGATCCTGGTATTGTCCGCCAACGTCGATCGCACCGCAAGCCGTAATGCCTTTATCGCGATTGAGCTTGGCGCCCTTGATGTGATGGAAAAGCCGAAAGGGTTCGGCACCCACGCTTTCGAGACGATTGCCCAGACGTTGCGCGACAAGGTCAAAAGTCTCGCCCGAATTCAGGTGATGCACCATTACCGTCGAGAGAGCAGGGGTGTTGCAAGTAAAGTAGCTCCAAAAAGTTTGGTCTGCACCGATCGCACCTTACTGGCGATCGGTGCCTCAACCGGTGGACCGAAGGCGATCATGCATGTTTTGCAGAATCTGCCGCGTAAACCGGTGCCGGTTCTGATCGTGCAGCATATCGCCAACGGCTTTGTGAACGGTTTTGCCGATTGGCTCGACAAAGAGAACAGCTGGACGGTGCGTGTGGCGACTGATGGTGACAGGCTTCTCCCCGGTGTCGTTCTGATCGCACCGTGCCTGCACCACATGGAGATCCGCAATGGACGGGTTTGTCTCACCGATGACCCGCCCAAAAACAGCTGCCGCCCTTCGGCCGATGTTCTGTTCAGCTCTCTGGCCCGCAACGGCTTCGGCGCGAAAACCGCCGCTATACTGCTGACCGGCATGGGGACGGATGGTGCCGACGGCCTGCTGGAACTCAAAAACGCCGGTGCGTGCAGCTTTGTTCAGGATGAAGAGAGCTGCGCCGTGTTCGGTATGCCGCGTGCCGCCATTGAGCGCGACGCCGCTGATATGGTCCTCCCTCTGCCTGATATCCCTTTGATGCTGAAGCATATTCTCATCGACTGAAGCGATACCCCCTTCAAAAACCGGTGCGTCTGTGTTATGAAGTAAGGCTCTGTCCACGTCGGGTTGTGGTGTGGAACCGATCTTTTTGCTTGAGGAGTTTTTTGCATGGCGTTACGTCTCTACAACACGATGGCCGGTCGTAAACAGGAATTTGTTCCGTTGAAACCGGGAGCTGTCAGCATGTATGTCTGCGGGGTGACGGTCTACGACCACTGCCATATCGGCCATGCCCGGGCTAATATCGTTTTCGATATCGTCTATCGCTATCTCAAGTTTGCCGGCTACGCTGTCACCTATGTGCGCAACTATACGGACGTCGATGACAAAATCATCAACCGGGCCAATGAACGGGGGATTTCAAGCAAGGAGTTGTCAGAAGAGTATATCCGTGCTTTTAATGAAGATATGGACGCCCTCGGTCTGCAGAAACCGACCCATCAGCCGAAGGCGACGGATTATATCCCGCAGATCGTCGATCTGGTCAGCAGATTGATTGAGCGGGGACTCGCTTACGAATCGGGCGGCGACGTCTATTTTGCCGTTGATAAATTTCCGGGTTACCTGAAACTGTCGAAACGCAACATGGATGATATGCTCGCCGGTGCGCGGATCGCACCGGGAGAACAGAAACAGAACCCGATGGATTTTGCCCTCTGGAAAACCGCCAAGCCGGGAGAACCATCCTGGTCATCCCCCTGGGGCGAGGGGCGTCCCGGCTGGCACATCGAGTGCTCGGCCATGAGCATGGACCTGCTCGGGCCGTCGTTCGATATCCACGGCGGCGGCAAGGATCTGGTCTTTCCGCATCATGAAAACGAGATCGCCCAGAGCGAAGGGACAACCGGCAAGCCGTTCGTCAAATACTGGATGCATAACGGCTTTGTCAATATCAATCAGGAGAAGATGAGCAAATCCCTCGGCAATTTCTTCACCATCCGGGAGATTCTGGAGAAATACGATCCGGAAGTGGTTCGCTTCTTTATCATCACTGCCCATTATCGCTCGCCGATCGATTTTTCTGATCAGAATCTGGACGAGGCGAAGGTCGGGCTGAGCCGTTTTTATGAACTGCTGAAAGCGGCCGACGAACTGTTGGCAAGAATGCCTGTTCCGTCCAGGATCCCCTGTCCGACCATCGATGATTCCGAACGGGAGATTTATGATCGGATTGAACTTCTCGAAGAGCGGTTCATTGAGGCGATGGATGACGATTTTAATGCCGCACTTGCTATCGGTCATCTGTTTGAAGCCGTACGCGGCCTGAATCGTTTGATCGCTGAACGGCGGTTTGAACAGTGCCCGCTATCTCTGGCGGTCCTTGCCGACGGGGTCAAAAAACTGCGCCGCCTCGGTGATGTTCTCGGCCTGTTTGGTTCTGAACCGGCCGCCTGGTTGGAGAAACAGAAGAGTGCCGGCCTTCAAGGGGGCGAACTGACCGCCGAAACGATCGAGGCCCTGATTGCAGAGCGCAAGCAGGCCCGGGCCGATCGCAACTTTACGCGCAGTGATGAAATTCGTGATGAGCTCGACGCCAAGGGAGTTATCCTGCTCGATTCACGCGAAGGGACGACCTGGAAACTGAAGTAGCGCCTTCTTCACCATTTTCAGCTAAACTATACCCCCCCCGGTTTTGTCGGGGGGTTTTTCATTGTTCGATAATATTCTTGAAACGGGTGCACATCGATGTCAGCACAGCAGTCACAATCACATGTCCGCGGTATTCTGATTGTCGTCGCCGGTGTGCTGCTGATCAGCTTTGATGTTCTGCTGGTGCGCCTCGCCGGCGTCGACGGCTGGAATGTCTCGTTCTGGCGTGGGGTTTTTATGTCTCTGGCGATGGCGCCGTTCTGCCTTATCGGACTGCTGCGGGCAGGGGGAAAGCCCGAGAATATCAGGGGGGTTCTGTTGGCGGCGCTAATGATGGCGCTCAGCAGTTTGGGATTGGTTCTCGCCTTTACCCTGACCCGGGCGGCGAATGCAGTCGTGATTTTAAGCGCAGCGCCCCTCTTTGCCGCCCTGTTCAGTCGCTGGTTTTTGGGTGAGCGCTGTCCATTGCGAACCTGGCTGGCAATTCTTGTCTGCATGGCCGGAGTGGTCTGGGTGATGCGGGGCTCGATCGGTGGGGGAGATCTGGTCGGCGATCTGCTCGCGGTGGTGGCGACGGTTTTTGTCGGTGGCTACTTTACGGTATTTCGTCGTTACCCGAAACTCTCCCGCTCGGCCGTAATTGTCTCTGGTGGATTGATGATGGCGCTGATTTCCCTGCCGTTGGCAACCCCTTTTGTTCTCTCCACAGTGAGTTACGGCTGGCTCGCCCTCGCCGGTTTTATTCAGATGCCGATCGCCATGCTGCTGATTACAGTCGGAACCCGTTTTCTCCCGGCAACGGAAGTGAGCCTGTTTTTGCTGCTCGAAACAATTCTGGCTCCGATCTGGGTCTGGATGGTGTTTGCCGAGGTGCCGCCGGAAGCGACTCTGGCTGGCGGGGTGTTGATTCTGCTGACGCTGATCGTCCATACAGTGGTCGGGGTTATGATGAGAGAGGAATAAAAACAGGGATTTTTGTCTGCCTCAGCTTTGCGGTAATGTGAAAGGCCCGCTTGATTGCGCGCGGGCCTTCTTTCTATCCTATGGAATTTTCCTGTTCACAGGTATTTCCGGCGGCTTACACCAGCCAGAGTCTTGGAATATGTCTCGATGTGACGTGCTGCTGTTTCGATAGGCAACTCCTTTCGCTAAGCAACTCCCCCCTCTGCCTTCATTATACACTCATAGTTTGAAATTGCATCTGGCGGTTACTTAAAAGGATTCGCAGACCGCTCAAACGTTAAAAGTCTGTTTGCCAACCGTACACTCCTGTGGTCAAATAGAGTCATTCAATCATTAAATAGCCGACAGCAACCGCAAAGTTAATTTATCAGCAGGAGGTTAATCCGATGAAAATCGTAGCTTTTAACGGCAGTCCGCACATGGAAGGGAACACCTTTTACGCGATCAATCTGGTCGCAGCCGAGCTCGAAAAAGCGGGGATCGACACGGAGATTATTCAGGTTGGAAACAAGCCGATCCAGGGGTGTACTGCCTGCGGCATGTGCATAAAAAATCAGGATGAGCGATGCGTGCTCAAAGGTGATGATGTCAATGCGTGGATTCAGGCGATGAAGGGGGCCGAAGGGATCCTTCTCGGCTCGCCGGTGCATTTCGCAGGGGTTGGCGGCGCGATGAAATCGTTTCTGGATCGGGCGTTTTATGTGAGTGGCGTTAATGGCAACCTCCTCCGCCACAAGGTTGGGGCGGCGGTCGTCGCGGTCAGGCGCTCTGGCGGCCTGCCGACCTTTGAGCAGCTGAACAATTTTCTGCTCTATTCGGAGCTGTTGCTCCCGACCTCCAACTACTGGAATGTGATCCATGGCACGCGCCCTGGCGATGCGGCGCAGGATGTCGAAGGGGTGCAGATCATGCGGATCCTCGGCCGCAATATGGCGTGGCTGATGAAGTTGATCGAAAACGGACAAGGGACGGTCATCCCGCCGCAACAGGAGGCGAAAACCTTTATGAACTTTATTCGCTGAGAATAATACCCCGTTGAGAAAAAGGAGCGGGGTGGAGAAAAGAGAGATGTCTAATTAGAGGTGGACCCTTCCACTATTCATTCCGACCGCTGTGATTAAATAGAGATCATGACAGATTTCAGACTTACATCCCCCTACCAACCGAGCGGCGATCAGCCGCAGGCCATCCGCGAACTGACTGAAGGTCTTCTGCGTGGCGACCAGCATCAGGTGCTGCTCGGCGTTACCGGCTCAGGGAAGACCTTCACCATGGCCAATCTGGTGCAGCAGCTGCAGCGCCCGACTCTGGTTCTGGCCCACAACAAGACGCTGGCCGCCCAGCTCTACGGTGAATTCCGCGAGCTCTTCCCGGACAACGCCGTCGAATACTTCGTCTCCTACTACGATTACTATCAGCCCGAGGCGTATGTTCCGGTGACCGACACTTTCATCGAGAAGGATTCGTCGATCAACGAGGAGATCGACAAGCTGCGCCACAGCGCTACCCGCAGCCTGCTGACCCGGCGCGACGTGCTGATTGTCGCTTCGGTCTCCTGTATCTACGGTCTCGGTTCGCCGGAAGCGTACTTCGGAATGCTGGTAAAGCTTCAAGTCGGCATGGAGCAGGATCGCAATACCCTGCTCAAGCAGCTGGTCGACATCCAGTATGAGCGCAACGATGTCGATTTTCATCGCGGCACCTTCCGGGTGCGCGGCGATACGGTGGAGATTTTTCCGGCTTACGAAGAGAAGTTGGCGCTGCGGATTGAGTTCTTCGGCGACGAGATCGAGGCGATTCGCGAAATTGATCCGCTGCGCGGTATCATCCTCGGTGAGTTGACATCGACTACTATTTTTCCGGCGAGTCACTACGTGGCGACCCGGCCGACCCTCGATCGGGCGGTACGGATGATCCAGGATGAATTGCGGGAGAGGATTCAGTTTTTTAAAGAGAATAACCAGCTGATCGAGGCGCAGCGGATCGAGCAGCGGACACTGTTCGATATCGAGCTGATGGAAGAGATGGGTTACTGTCAGGGGATCGAGAACTATTCGCGCTTCCTCGATAATCGGCAGGCGGGGGAGCCGCCGGCGACGCTGATCGATTACTTCCCCAAAGATGCGATGCTGTTCATCGACGAGAGTCATGTTTCGGTCAGCCAGGTCGGAGCGATGTATCGGGGTGATCGGTCGCGCAAGGAGACTCTGGTCGGTTATGGCTTTCGTATGCCGTCGGCGCTCGATAACCGGCCGCTCACTTTTGAGGAGTTTGAAGGGAAGGGGCTGCAGACTGTTTATGTTTCGGCGACTCCCGGGGATTATGAGCTGGAGAAGGCCCACGGGGTGGTGGTGGAGCAGATTGTTCGTCCAACCGGTCTGATCGATCCTCCCATCGATATTCGTCCGGCGACGGAGCAGGTCGATGACCTGCTCGGTGAACTGCGTATCTGTGTTGAAAAAGGAGAACGGGTCCTGGTGACAACCTTGACCAAACGAATGGCTGAGGATTTGACCGACTATCTCGGTGAGCACGGGATCCTGGTTCGCTATCTCCATTCCGATATTGATACCGTTGAGCGGGTCGAGATTATCCGGGATTTACGGGCGGGTGAATTCGATGTGCTGGTCGGGATCAACCTGTTGCGCGAAGGGCTCGATATTCCCGAGGTCGCCCTGGTGGCGATTCTCGATGCCGATAAAGAAGGTTTTTTGCGCAGCAAGCGCTCCCTGATTCAGATCTGTGGCCGGGCGGCCAGACATCTTGAAGGGCGGGTCATTATGTATGCGGATAAAGTGACCCGTTCCATGCAGGCCTGTCTGGATGAGACCGACCGCAGGCGGCAGGTACAGGAAGAGTACAACCGCGTTCATGGAATCACGCCGACATCGATTCAGAAGAGTCTGCGCACGATTCTGGATGATATGGCGGCACGCGATGAGAGTGAATACGAGCTGCTGGCCGCCGAAGAGTTGAGTGCTTACCATAACCCGAAACAGCTGCAAAACGAGATCAAAAAGACCAAACAGCAGATGCTCGCCGCCGCCGCTGACCTCGATTTTGAACAGGCGGCAGAGCTGCGGGATCGGATGCTGATTCTCGAGAAAAGAGAGCTGGCACTGCGTTGAAAGCAGCGGTCGAAAAAATCTTTACATCGCAGAGTCCCTTGAGGTATCTTACGCATCCGCGGAGAGGTGACCGAGAGGCCGAAGGTGCATGATTGGAAATCATGTGTACTGCAAGGTACCGGGGGTTCGAATCCCCCCCTCTCCGCCAGATTCAATCTGAACAGTGACTCCTTTTTAGGGGATTCGAAGCAAAGCGGGCGCCCCCCTCTTTGTCCGTATTCACTCTTTTCATGTACCGGTCATGTTACCTTCAGAAGTGACAGCCGGGTCCCGTGCAACGTCATGCCGCCAACTCCGTCAGGCCCGGAAGGGAGCAGCGGTAACGGTAATGACGTGTGCCGCGGGAGTGCCTGGCTGTCACTTGTGGCGGTAACCCCCCTTTCTCATTCCAGCCCGAATTTCATAGCACTGCGGAGTGAATCTTTATGTCATACCTCGTTCTTGCCCGCAAATGGCGCCCCCAGACTCTGACGGACCTGATCGGCCAGGAACATATCAGCCGGACCCTCTCAAACGCCATCGCATCCGGGCGTGTTCATCACGCTTTTCTCTTTACCGGAGCCCGGGGGGTCGGTAAAACCTCTGCCGCGCGGATTCTGGCGAAAGCGCTTAATTGCGAACAGGGGCCATTAGCCGAGCCGTGCAACAACTGCCCGTCGTGTCAAGAGATCGTCGCCGGGCAGGGGGTCGATGTTTTCGAGATTGATGGTGCCTCCAATACCGGCGTCGACGATATCCGTGATCTGCGGGATAATCTGCGCTATCTCCCTTCGCACTCCCGTTACAAAATTTTTATTATCGATGAAGTCCACATGCTTTCGATTAATGCCTTCAACGCCCTGCTGAAAACTCTCGAAGAACCGCCTGAACACGTTAAATTCATCTTCGCAACGACTGAACCGCACAAAATTCCGGTGACGATCCTGTCGCGTTGCCAGCGTCTCGATTTTCGCAAGATCGGGCTGAACAAAGTGGCACAGCGACTGCGCGTGATCGTCGATGCCGAAAAGATCGCGATCAGCGATCTGGCCCTCTCTCTGGTTGCCCGCCAGGGTGAGGGGAGCATGCGCGATGCTCTGTCAACGCTGGATCAGGTGATTGCGTTTTGCGGTGAAACCGCTTCGGATGAAGATGTTCAGTCGCTGCTCGGAATGGTCGATCGGCATCTGCTGTTTGAAATTATCGACGCTCTGTTGCGCAGGGATGGACGACGCGTTCTCGAAGGTTTGCAGCGGGTCGATGATCTCGGGCACTCCTATCGACAGTTTTGCCGCGAATTGATCAGTCTGTTTCGCACTCTGGTGCTGTTCAAGGTGATCGATAATCCGGCCGATCTGGTCGATGTTACAGCCGATGAACTGCGTGCGGCGCAAACTCTCTCCGAACTGGTCAGTCTCGAAGATTTGCAGCGGATGCTGACCCTTTTAATTCGCACCGAGACGGAGATTCCTGGTGCTGTCTTTCCGCGGCTGACGGTTGAGATGGCTCTGATTCGCCTGACCAGTCTGCCGCCCGGTCAGGATGTAGCGACTCTGGTTCAGAAATTAGAAGGATTGCAGCGCCAGCTTGGAGCAGGTGACGGGACAAGCCCTCTGACCCCTCCACCGGTTCGGCGACCGGTACCGGTACAGACCCCGAAACCGAAACAGGAAGCGGAACCGGAGCAGCGACCACCGTTGCCGCCGGAATCAGAAGAGCCTCTGGTAAAAAAGCGTGAAGCTCCGGTTGTCGCGATCCCGCTCGATCGAGACTGGCCGGGGCTGGTTGACTACGTGCGGGGGCGGCGTCGACCTCGCATCGCCTCGATTCTTGAGCAGGCGAGATTGCTCTCCTTCGATTTGCCGCAGTTACGTATCGGCCTGCCGAAGGGATCCTTTGCCTTCGGACAGTTGGAAGATAAAGAGACGATTGAGAATCTGACGCTGTTGGCCGAAGCCTATTTCGAGCAGACGGTTATAGTGAAGGTGGTCGGTCTCGACACAGTCGATTCAAAGGAAGCGCCACGATCACTGGCCGAGGAGCGGCAGACCAAACAGAGCGATCGTCAGAATCGTCTGCGCGATGATGCTCTGGAGCATCCGGTCGTGAAATCGGCGCTGGAAGTCTTTGAGGGGACGGTAGAAGAGGTTCGACCGATAGATAAAGGGTACGTGTAATGATTTCGAACGCATTTTATAGCGAATAAAAAATTCAACGCGAGGGAGACAGATATGGCAAAGGGACTCGGCAATATTATGAAGCAGGCCCAGATGATGCAAAAAAAGATGGGCCAGATGCAGCAGGAGATGGAAGCACAGCAGGTCGAGGCAACCGCCGGTGGGGGTATGGTTACGGCCGTGGTCAATGGTCGTCAGAAGCTGCTCTCCTTAACCATCGACCCGCAGGTTGTCGATGCTGACGATGTTGAAATGTTGCAGGATCTGATCTCTGCCGCAGTGAATGAGGCGATTAACAAGAGTCAGGCGATGATGCAGGCGGAAATGGGTAAGCTGACCGGAGGGATGAATATCCCCGGACTGTTTTAAAATGAAGTGTTGAAAATAGTTGCCTTCCGGTTAACTTTTTATTATGATCTCCAAACCCCTTATTTTTTCATGGGAATTAAAAAATTCAGCCAGCATAAAATAGTGAAACGCTGGTTTATTGAAAGAAAAAAAGGCGCGGATTTATGCTGGAGTCGATCCCTACTTTCTCTCGATTAGTCGCTGAGTTGTCCAAGTTCCCCGGCGTCGGGAAGAAGACTGCGGCACGGCTCGCTTTTTATCTTTTGCGCTGTCCGGATGATGAGGCGCTTTCACTGGCCGATGCGATTCGTGATCTGAAGGCTAAAATAAGATTTTGCACGGTCTGCCATCACATCACGGAAATCGATCCGTGCAACCTCTGTTTGGATCCGGCGCGAGATGATCGAGTCATCTGTGTTGTTGAGGAACCTCAGGATCTGGTGTCGATTGAACGGAGCCGGTCATTTCGCGGCCGCTATCATGTTCTGCATGGTGCCCTCTCTCCTCTGGACGGGGTCGGTCCTGATCAGCTGCATATTGTCGACCTTCTGAAGCGCTTGCGCACGGGGGAGGTAGAAGAAGTGATCGTCGCGACCAATTTTACCGTGGAGGGGGAGGCGACTGCGCTCTACCTCGGGCGTCTGATTCAGCCGCTCGGCATCCGGGTCACGCGCCCGGCCCATGGCATCCCGATGGGGAGTGATCTGGAGTATGTCGATGAAGCGACTGTCAGTCGGGCTGTGCAAGGCCGGCGGGAGTTTTAGAGTGATAAAGTGTCTGTTATATCTTTTTTGACCCTGGTTTCATTTGGACAAACACTGCAACGAAGGAGAAGAGCATGTCTCGAAAAATGGTAAATATTGACGGCAACACCGCAGCGGCGCATGTAGCGCATGCAATTAATGAGGTGATTGCCATCTACCCGATTACACCGTCATCGGTGATGGGGGAGATCTCCGACGCCAAGAGCGCGGTCGGTGAGAAGAACATCTGGGGGACTGTCCCCAAGGTGGTTGAGATGCAGTCTGAAGGGGGTGCGGCCGGTGCGGTCCACGGAGCCTTGCAGACCGGCGCGATGACCACGACCTTCACGGCTTCTCAGGGTCTGCTCCTGATGATCCCGAATATGTTCAAGATTGCCGGCGAACTCACTTCGACGGTCTTTCATGTTGCCGCCCGCGCCATCGCTGCGCAAGCCCTCTCGATTTTTGGTGACCACTCCGACGTCATGTCAGCCCGTTCCACTGGCTGGGCGATGCTCTGCTCCAACAATGTTCAGGAGGTCATGGACTTTGCCCTGATCGCCCAGGCCTCAACTTTGGAGTCGCGTATCCCGTTCATGCATTTTTTTGACGGTTTCCGGACCTCCTCCGAAGTGCAGAAGGTTGAAGAACTGACCATGGACGACATGCGAAGCATGATCAGCGACGAACTGGTTCGTGCGCATCGCGCCCGCGGTCTGTCGCCAGACCGTCCGGTCATGCGCGGTACTGCTCAAAACCCGGATGTCTACTTCCAGGGGCGTGAAACGGTCAACGCCTACTACGATAAGGTTCCCGGCATCGTGCAGGCGCAGATGGACAAGTTTGCCAAGCTGACCGGTCGCCAGTACAACCTGTTCGATTACGTCGGTGCCCCTGACGCTGACAAGGTCATCGTCATGATGGGTTCCGGCTGCGATACCGCACATGAGCTGGTTGAGCATCTCACTGCTCAGGGCGAAAAGGTCGGCCTGCTCAAGGTCCGCCTCTTCCTGCCGTTTTTAACCGCGGATTTTGTTAAAGCTCTGCCCAAGACGGTCAACAAGATCGCTGTCCTCGACCGGACCAAAGATCCCGGCTCCATGGGAGAGCCGATGTATCTCAATGTGCGTACCGCCATCGGTGAAGCGATGTCCGACGGCCTGTTTGAGTTCAAAGGGTACCCGACCATCGTCGGCGGCCGTTATGGCCTCGGGTCTTACGAGTTTACCCCGGCGATGGTCAAAGCGGTCTTCGACAATCTCGATGCCGCCAAACCGATGAACCATTACGTCGTCGGGATTAAGGATGATGTGACCGGTCGCAGCCTCGATTTCGACCCGTCCTACAAGGTGACAAGCAACGCCTATCAGGCGATGTTCTTCGGTCTCGGCTCTGATGGGACCGTCGGCGCCAACAAGAACTCGATCAAGATTATAGGCGACACCACCGACAACAATGCTCAAGCTTACTTTGTGTACGATTCGAAGAAGGCCGGCAGCATGACGACGTCGCATTTGCGTTTTGGTAAAGATGTGATTCGTTCTCCGTATCTGATCGATTCGGCCGATTTTATCGCTTGTCACAACTTCTCTTTCCTCGCCCGCTACGATCTGCTGAACAAGGCAAAAAAAGGAGCAACCTTCCTGATCAACTCGCCATTCAGTGGTCAGGAAACATGGGATCATCTGCCGCAGGAGACCCAGCAGCAGTTGATCGACAAGAAGATGAAAATGTACGTGATCGACGGCATACATCTTGGGGAAAAGATCGGCCTCGGCTCGCGGATCAACGTCATCATGCAGACCGCTTTTTTCAAAATCTCCAATATCATCGATTTTGCCCTGGCTGAAAAAGAGATCAAAGATGCCATCGTCAAGACCTACGGCAAGGCTGGCGAGAAGGTTGTCAAGATGAACTATGAGGCGGTCGATGCCGGCGCCAACAATATTGAAGAGTTTACGGTTCCGACGGCAGTAACCAGCAAGTTCAAGATCAGCTCCGTGGTTAATGCCGATTCGCCAGCTTTTATCAAGCAGACGACCGGCCCGATTATTGATGCTTTGGGCGAGCACCTGCCGATCTCGGCGATGCCGGCCGACGGCACCTTCCCGACGGGTACCGCCAAGTTCGAGAAGCGCAACATCGCGGTGAATATTCCGGTCTGGGACACAGAGCTCTGCATCCAGTGCGGGATCTGTTCATTTGTCTGTCCGCACGCTACTATTCGTTTGAAGATTGTTGAAGAAGCAGATCTCAAGGGCGCTCCGGCCACTTTCAAATCGTGTGATGCCAAAGGGAAGGACGTGGCCGGAAAGAAATTTTCGTTGCAGGTCGCGCCCGAAGATTGCACCGGTTGCGGTGCCTGTGTGCACAACTGCCCGGCCAAGAGCAAGACCGAAGAGGGGCACAAGGCGATCAACATGACCTTCCAGGAGCCGCTGCGTGCGCAGGAGGTGATTAACTGGGATTTCTTCTTGTCGCTGCCTGATACTGACCCGGCGTTGATCAATCGCAACAGTCTCAAAGGGAGTCAGCTGTTGCCGCCGATGTTTGAATTCTCAGGTGCCTGCGCCGGGTGCGGTGAAACCCCGTTTGTGAAGCTCTGTTCACAGCTGTTCGGTGACCGGATGGTCGTCGCCAATGCGACTGGCTGTTCGTCGATCTACGGTGGTAACCTTCCGACCACGCCGTGGACGACCCGCAAGGATGGTCTCGGTCCGGCCTGGAGCAACTCACTGTTTGAGGATAACGCGGAGTTCGGTTTCGGCTACCGCTTGACGATCGACAAGTTCAACGAGTATGCTCTGGAGCTGCTCGATAAGCTCGCTTCCTGCAGCTGTAAAGGGTGCAAGGAGAGTCTTGGTCTGATGGCTGAGATCAAGTCTGCCACGCAAAATACGCAGGAAGAGATTGTACTGCAGCGTGGTCGCGTTGCCAAACTTAAGGCCTCCCTAGCCGAATGTCCGGATGCCGACAGCAAGAATCTTCTTTCGGTTGCCGATTATCTGGTCAAGAAGTCGGTCTGGATTCATGGTGGTGACGGCTGGGCTTACGATATCGGTTACGGCGGTCTTGATCATGTGCTCGCCTCTGGTGCAAATGTCAATGTATTGGTCCTTGATACGGAGGTCTACTCCAATACCGGCGGTCAAGC
This sequence comes from Desulfuromonadales bacterium, assembly GCA_014859615.1. GTDB lineage: Bacteria > Desulfobacterota > Desulfuromonadia > Desulfuromonadales > UBA2294 > Kmv16. The sequence continues at coordinate 53,259 of JACUTX010000001.1, forward strand.
TTCCAAGGCGACTCCGCTCGGCGCCGTGGCACAGTTTGCTGCTGGCGGCAAGCGGATGCCGAAGAAAGATCTCGGCATGATCTGCATGACCTACGGCAATATTTATGTTGCCAAGGTTTCGATGGCGAACCCGGCCCAGGTGGTCAAGGCGATGATCGAGGCTGATTCTTACGACGGTCCGTCGATCATTATCGCTTACAGCCATTGCATCGCGCACGGCATCGACATGACAACAGCCGTCGATGAAGGCAAGAAGGCGGTTGCCTGCGGTCACTGGCCACTGTTTCGCTTCGACCCCCGTCTCTCTGCGGAAGGGAAGAATCCGCTTCAGCTCGACAGCAAGGAGCCGACTATCTCCTTCGAAGAGTACGCCTACGGCGAGAACCGCTACCGGGTTCTGAAGAAGCTTCAGCCGGAGATGGCCGAGCGTTTGATGCAGGAGCAGAGCAAAGGTGTCGCATCGCGTTTTGACCTCTATCAGAAGTTGGCAGAAATGCAGGCAGATTGCGGTAAAAAGTCCTGATAACAGGGAACGATTAAGAACCACAAACGATAAAGGCCCCCGACAGAAGTCGGGGGCCTTTACTGCTTTTGTGCGGTAGTGGATCGAAAAGTAAAAAGGCTTGATAGGACAAGATTTTGATGTTATAAAGTCACGGGTATGCAATATAAGCCAAGGAGCTACGTATGGCAGCACAATCCTCAACTTTTGTCATGTACGACGAGGAACTTCGGAAAATCAACCAGGTTTCTGAAAAACTTTTACGCGAGTCGAATTCCAAGGTCATATTTCTGGTTGACAAGAATGGCCAGTTGATCACTTCGGTCGGTGAAACCGCGCATCTCGATACAACCAGTCTCGCCTCTTTGACTGCGGGGAATATTGCCGCAACCGGCGGCTTGGCAAAGCTGATCGGCGAGAAGGAGTTTTCCATCCTCTTTCATGAGGGGGAGAAGGATAATATCCACATCTCTATCGTCGGCGGTCGCGTCATTCTGGTCGTGATCTTTGATCAGCGCAGCTCTCTTGGCCTGGTTCGTCTGCGGGTCAAGAAGGCCAGTGATGATTACGGCCTGATTTTTGAGGAGCTGGCCAAGAAGTCGGAGCAGGAGGATCAGAGCGGTGCCCCGAGCGCCTTCGCTGAGATTACCGACGACGACATCGACAATCTCTTCAGCTGAAGGGTCACACTGCATGTCTTTCATCAATTACGCCTCGCGCGAAATCAATTGCAAGATTGTTTATTATGGTCCCGGTCTCTGTGGCAAGACCACAAATCTTCAATTTATCTATCAGAAGACCTCTCCCGACGCCAAAGGGAAAATGATCTCCCTGGCGACCGAAACAGAGAGAACCCTCTTTTTCGATTTTCTGCCACTGGCTCTCGGCGAAATTCGAGGTTTTAAAACCCGCTTTCATCTTTATACGGTTCCGGGGCAGGTGTTTTACGACGCTTCCCGAAAATTAATTCTTAAAGGGGTCGATGGCGTTATCTTTGTCGCCGACTCTCAAGAAGAGCGTCTCGATGCCAATATTGAGAGCATGGAGAACCTTAAGCTCAATCTCGAAGAGCAAGGGTATGATCTCGATAAGCTTCCGTTTGTGATTCAGTACAATAAAAGTGATCTGCCGAATGTCTCACCGCGTGCCGAGCTGACCAGTCTGTTGAATCCGAATAAAGTCCCTGAGTATGATGCTTGCGCTACGACGGGTGAAGGAGTTTTTGAAACACTGAAGGCGGTTGCCAAGTTGATCCTTATGGAACTCAAAAAAGGCGGGACCGGCGGATAATTTTATCTTGACTTTAGCCATCTGCACCGGTATAAAACTCGTCTAATCATACATTCCCTGATAGCTCAGTTGGTAGAGCAGCGGACTGTTAATCCGCTTGTCGTTGGTTCGAGTCCAACTCGGGGAGCCATAAATCAAAAGGGCCTGTAGCTTTTTAGCTGTAGGCCCTTTTT
>JACUTX010000051.1 GCA_014859615.1 Desulfuromonadales bacterium
ATGTCGCGCTGGCCGGCGAAAATACCATTGCGGTGATAGAGACCAGTACCCATGAGATGCTCGGTCAGGTGCACCTCCGTTCAGGCGACGCACCGACGGAGCTCGCCCTGTCGGCCAGCGGCAAAACCCTGCTCGCCCTGAATCGACAAAGTCATTCGGTCAGCATCATCGAGACCGACTCTCTCTCCGAACGGGGACGGATCCGGCTCGACTCCGAGGCGAACGATATTGTGATGGGGAACGATGAGCAGACCGCCTACGCCATCCATTCTGCCGCGAGCGTGGTCTCGGTCCTTTATCTCGATTCATTGACCGTGCGTACGTCGAGCATATTCGAGAATTCGCTCCTTACGGGTGCAATCAGCGCAGATGGAACACTCCTGTATCTGGTGACTGATTTTTCCCCGGAGCTGCTGATCATCGATACTGCCTCACTGACGATGCAAAACAAGATCTTTATCGGCAGCGGCGCCCGTGCGATCAAACGGAATCGAGTGAACGGCCTCCTCTATGTCGGCAAACAGGATGGCGGCATCGCGGTGGTCGACCCGCGGGCACTGATGGCGATCGATTCCTTTCAACTGCCGGGACCGGTTCAGGCCCTGGCCATCGACCACGCCGAGAGCGCTCTGTTTGCACTGTTATCAGACAGCAGTCGGCTGTTGAAACTCGACCTGATCAGCAAACAGACTACCGGAATTGTAGAAGTGGACGCAAAGAGCCATGCTGTGGTTGTGATGGGCGAAAGATGACCGATGAAGATTCTGAACCGATTTTTCATAACGGTGCCCCTGCTTCTCACGCTTTACTTCATCACCCTGCTCAGCCCCAATCTGCTCCGGGCTGATAGCATGCGGCTGTTGACAGATCTGGAGTACCGAGTGAGCGACAACAAACAAACCATCAAGGCAACCGACGCGGTGACGAAGAGATGGAGAGGTCTCTTTTCACAACTTTACAGTCTCGACCTTCAGAAAGAGTTCAGCCCCACGCTCGGTCTCAACGCGGGAGGAACGTTTCTGTACCATGACAGCACCAGCAAGGTTGACGGAGAATCGACAGACGACTGGAACAGTTCGACTCGCCCCTATATTGATTTGAACCTGAACACGCCGATCCTCGGCGCGGTCACCGCCTACCGAAAAAGCCAAATCAAGCAAGGAGTATCAAACCGCGAAACCTCGAGACGCTTTACCGAGGAATACGCCGGGCAGCTGAACTGGAAACCGGTGGAATTGCCGGAGCTCGATCTCTATCTCACCCGCAGCCTCGCCTGGAATGAGCCGACAACAACCGAGCAGAAAACCGACACCGAGACCGACACTGTGCAGCTAATCAGCCGGTACGACTATCAGAATTACCGATTTAATTACAACTATATGCACACCGATTATCTCAACAAGGTCGCCGCATTTAACAACCTTGCCGATTCGCACAACGGCTCTGTCCGCTACAACAACAGTTTTCAGGACGGCAAGTACACCTTCAACGGCAACGTCAGACTCAAATACGATTCGATCGAATTCAGAGGGAACGGCGATCGTCGGGTCCCGACCTCATCGGCGGGGACCCCTTTTGCTAATCTCAACGATCCGCCGCCTGCAACCTCGAACGTCTTCGGCGACTTTAACGACCCCCTGATCAAGATAAACCTCCTGCAGGATGCCGCGCAGCAGCTCAGCTTCGGTCTCGATTACATTATGAATGTTGCGGTCGACACCCTGTACGTCAATCTCGTCAACCCTGATTCGGTCAACAACAGCCAGGCAACGGAAGGAGAGGTCGACGGCATTAAGAATGGCTACGTCTGGTCTGTTTATGTTAGCGACGATCAGCTCTCCTGGACCAACGTCGTCATCACGGCCAAAAATTTTAACGTGTTTGAAAATCGCTTTGAAATTTCATTTGCTGCGGTCGATGCGCCTTATGTCAAAATTGCCGTGACGCCGCTGCCGACCCTGCTCCTGCCGGGAAAAGAGATCCGTATCGCCAATTTAACTTCACTGCGCACCTTGCCAGCAGATGTCTCAGAATTCACATCAACGGAATGGACCACTGATTTCGGCCTGAATTGGAAGATTTCGGCCAAAACAGACGCTGGCTTTAATCTTCTCTATCGCGAAGAGCGGACCGAGCCGTTTGACAACAAGCGATCGCTGCTCTCAACCAGCGCCAGGGTGAGTCATCGGTTCAACCCGGTCTATTTCGGCAATCTGAATCTCTCCCGTGCCCAGATCATGGAGAGCGACCAGGGGGACCGGGTCAGCACCACGTTTTCCGCCGCGCTGGTCGCTAAACATCTGCCGACCTTTGACCAGCAACTGACCTACAGCTTTGCTCACGCCGATGACCAGGACGACGGGGTCTCGATAAACCACTCCCTGCTGTTGCGCAACAACTTTATTCTGTACGAAGGGTGGAGTCTCTACCTCGATGGGAGTTACTCGCTCGTCAACCCGGCCAACGGCCGCAACAGTGACGTGGCACTGGCCCGGCTCGGCAGCAATCTGGTACCGAACCGGTGGATGAATTTCACCTGTTATTACGATTCAACCTGGACCGATACCGCCGGTGAACCGTTCAGAACCAAACAGAGCGGCCGTTTGATCGCCAACTGGGTCCCCCTCTCTACCATCAGTATGACGGCGGATATCCTCCGGACCGAAGAGAGTGGCAAGGAGTTGGCGATCCGTCGACAATATTTTATTAACTGGGCTCCTTTTCCCGACGGGACGCTGCAATTCCGGTGCTCGTATGCGCAGATCTCCGACTCCCGACTGGAAGATGTCGTCACGATTTCACCGTCGGTTCGCTGGAGCATCAACAGAAAAACCGCGCTCACTGCTGAGTATTCGACCGGAACAAGGGAGAGTGAGACCGAAAAAAACGAATTTGAATCGACTCGAATCGATCTCCGTTTTTTCTATTAGTGAAAAGACGGACGATACAGCTTAACCGGGGAGCGCAACAAAAGCCCCACTGCTATGAGGATATCGATATGATGCAGAAAAAATTATTTTCAGGCCTCTGGTTCCTTTGCTGTGCCACTTTTCTGCTGACCGGTTGTGCTGTAAAGCAGACCTACACCAGCGAACAGATGGATTTCAGCGCCGTTCGAACCGTCGCTGTCCTGCCGTTTCAAAACCTGACCTCGGATGATCAGGCGAGTGAAAGGGTGCGTGACGCTTTTATGGTGGTACTACTGGCGTCGGAAGGGATTTATGTCCTCCCGCCCGGAGAGGTTGCGCGCGGAGTAAACCGGGTCGGCATCCGGACCCCAGCGACCCCGAATGTTGAAGAAATCACCAAGCTGCAGTCGGTAATCGGGGTCGATGCTGTGATAACCGGGGTACTCAGGGAATATGGTGCCGTCCGCTCCGGCTCGGCCGAGGCCAATCTGGTCTCACTGAGCCTGCAGATGATCGAAACCCAGACCGGGACCATCGTCTGGTCGGGCGCCTCAACCCGGGGAGGAATCACCATGACAGATCGGCTGCTCGGGAGCGGGGGAGAGCCGATGGACGATGTCACAATTCAGGTGGTCAATGACTTGCTTAATCAGCTTTTTGAATAAATTTTTTACTGCGCAGGTCATGCTGACCCTCGGTTTGGGAGCGGGATTGCTGACCGGTTGTGCCGGGGTTGACTTGCACTCTGGAGTTTTCCCTGTGACCGCGGATCAACCGGCGCCACAGATGGCCGGGACCGGGCCGATCGACTGGAGCGTTGCGATTCCCGGTGATGTTGGGGAGCTCAATATCATCTTTGAACTTGAACAGGCGGGGAATTCTGCTAAAAAAGTCCAGTCCGGTGCTGAATCCACCTGGAGTTTCTACCCGGAGGAGGCTGGCGATTATCGAATCCGGACTATCGTTGAAGAGAATCTTCTGAGTCGGATTGAGGGGGACTGGTCCAGGTCATACGAAATAGCACCGCCTCTGGCAGTCGGCAGAGTGAAGAGAGACAAAGACTCTCCACAAACCGCTCTGTCAACAGTGATCACCTGGAGTGTGGAAGCGACCGGCGGAGTCGGTGCATTACATTACGGTTTTGAACTGGAGAAGGATGGAGACCCCGTGCCGACCTTCAATGCTGACAGCAGCGAGACCTGGGAGTGGACGCCTGACAGTGCGGGGAGCTACCGCGTCCGCGCTACTGTGACCGACCGTCTCGGCAATCAGGTCGAAGGCGACTGGTCTGAATCGTTTGAGATCGCGCCGCCGTTGAGGATCGAGAGCCTGACATCGGATCAGCCAGCACCCCGGATGGCCGGAACCGGACCGATCATCTGGACTGTTGCTGCCACCGGCGGCGTCGGCGAACAGACGGTTCGTTTCGAACTTGAACGAAACGATGGCTGGGCCAAAACGGTTCAATCCGCTATCGAAGCGACCTGGAGCTGGCTGCCGGAGCAGGAGGGGCGATATCGGGTCAGAACAATTATTGCGGACCGCATCGGAAATCAGCTCGAAGGGGAGTGGTCAGAACCGTACGAGATCGCCCCACCATTGAAAATCGAACGACTGACCGCTGACAAGAAGTTTCCTCAGGCCGCCCGTACAGCACCGATTGTGTGGACGCCGGTCGCGACCGGTGGCGTTGGCGAGCTGAACACCAATTTTGAATTGGAGCAGGATGGAACGTTGTTGCCGATTGTCGCCACAGAAAACAGCGTTCCATGGAGATGGACGCCCGAAGAACCGGGGAACTACCGGATCCGGGCGGTGGCGACCGACAGCTTGGGCAATAAGGTGGAAGTAAAGTGGTCTGAACCGTTTGCGATCGCCCCCCCGCTGGTCGTCGAGAATCTGACCGTTGACAAACCCTCCCCTCAGGCCGCACGGAGCGAAGCGATGATCTGGACCGTCACCGCCGGTGGCGGCGTCGGTCGGTTGCGGCAGAGTTTCGAACTGGAGAAAGACGGGTCCCTGCAGCCGCGTATCGCCGCCGGTCTCCTCGCTCCCTGGTCGTGGGCACCGGTTGAGCCGGGGAGCTACCGCATCCGCGCCGTGGTGACCGACCGTCTCGGCAATACAGCAGAAGGAAACTGGTCCGTGCCGTTTGAGATCGCACCCCCCTTGAAGATTGAGAACCTGACCACAAACAAACCGGCACCACAAGCAGCGATGACCGGACCTTTTATCTGGACCCTGACAACCTCCGGCGGGGTCGGTGAAGACATCATCACCTTTGAACTGGAGCAGAAGGGTCAGGAACCGGTCACTGTGCAGGCCGGAGTTGAATCAACCTGGAGCTGGCGACCAGAGCAGGCCGGAAAATATCGGGTGAGACCGTCTGTTGAAGACAGTCTCGGCAACAGAGTCGAAGGCGACTGGTCTGCCTGGTATGAAATTGCACCGCCGCTGACGGTCGAAAGCCTGACCGCCGACAAGTCCTTCCCTCAGGCGGCCCAGACCGTTCCGATTGAGTGGTCAGCGGTCGCAAGTGGCGGTGTCGGCCCGCTGCACTACGACCTGGAACTCGAACGAAATGGAGAGCAGCTGCCGATGATCTCAACGGTAAGCGCCGGACCATGGACCTGGACGCCGCAGGAAGGGGGACTCTACAGAATCAGGGTGGTGGTGACCGACTCGCGCGCCAACAAGGCCAAAGGGGGCTGGTCCGAGCCGTTTGAGATTGCCCCGCCGTTGGTGGTCGAGCGCTTGACCGCGGACAGGAACTTTCCCCAGACCGCGCTCGGTGCAGTGATTGCCTGGACCGTAACCGCTACCGGCGGTGTCGGTGCGCTCCGCCAGAGTATCGAACTGGAAAAAGATGGTCAACGCCTCCCGCCGACAACCACAGAAATTCTCGGTGGCTGGTCATGGAAGCCAGAACAACCTGGCAGCTACCGTATCCGGGCGGTGGTGACGGATGCGCTAGGGAATCGGACGAAAGGGAACTGGTCAAAACCGATCGTCATCGCTCCACCGTTGACGATCGAAAAGCTGTACGCCGACAGATCAAATCCTCAAGCAGCGCAGTCGGCAGCGATCACCTGGAGTGTTGTCGCATCAGGAGGGGTCGGAAACAAAACCTATCTCTTTGAGCTGTCGCACAACGAAGAGATAGAGCAGTTTGCCCAGGAAGGGCCCGACACAAACTGGTCCTGGATCCCTGAAACGGAGGGTCAATACCGGATTCGCGTGCTGGTCGCCGACGCTCTCGGCAACAGACTGCAAAGCGACTGGTCTGAGCCGTATGAAATCAGGCCTCCACTCGAAGTTTCCGTGCCTATTCCAGACAATCCGGCCTCACAGTATCTGATTCACTCCCGCATTAAATGGTCGGCAGAAGCGCGTGGTGGAGTCGGCAAGAAAAAATATACTTTTACCCTTGAACAGAAAAGTGGCGAGGTTGCAACGACACCGGTCGACTCAGCCGATGCATGGATCTGGCAGCCGAAAAAAACCGGTTTTTACCGCATACAGGTATCGGTGCTCGACGCCCGTGGCAATCAGCAAACGAGTCCCTGGTCCGATTGGAAAGAGATCAGAGCCCCACTCTCTTTGGCTGCCCTGAATGTCTCTGCAGCATCGCCCCGCCCTGCATTACAGGAGACGATCACCTGGAGCGCCGGCAGCTCAGGGGGAGTCGGCATCGTGACCTATGAATTCCGCTCAATCATGCAGGGCGTTGAATCGATTGAACAGCGAAGCTCGTCACCGTTTTTGGATTGGCAACCACGCAAAGCAGGCCTCTACCGGATCAAGGTTCGGGTCTGGGATGACGAAAACCGTGTCGTTGAGAGTGCTTGGTCTGACGACTATCGGATCAAACCGGCCGTTACAACTGCAAGCCGGGTCGCTTTTTTGCCAATCGTCAACCTGGCCGATGTCAAGGCGCCGATCCAAAAGATCGGAGAATTATTCAAAGACCTGCTCAGGAAAGACCTGCAACTTCTCCCGGAGGCGGGGCTTGAATCCTTTATGCAGACGCATCGCATGCGTTACACCGGGGGGCTCAATGCGACGCTGGCACAAGCGTTACGCAAAGAGACCGAAGTTGAGGCGGTTTTCATTACGGCCCTAGAAACCTGGAAGGAGGGGCCGTCACCACAAATATCATTGATTTCCCGGCTGGTCACGACCGGTGACGCACCGGAAATCGTCTGGATTGACAGCGTCGGGCTGACCGGTGAAGACAGCCCGGGACTGCTTGGACTGGGCAAAACCGGCGACGCTGAACAGCTGCTCGAAATGGCTTTGAGTCGGCTGATGCTCTCTTTGCAAACCTACCTGGACGGCAACGCCCCGATCTTCCGTCACGATGCTGATCAGCAGGAGGTACGTCTGATCAATGGGAACCATGAACGGGCGGATGGAACACCTTTCAGCATCAAGAGACGCCATCAACCGCAGTTCACCTACCGGGCCTCGACGTTCGATCCGGCCGGTCAGTACAGGGTTGCCATGATTCCTTTTATGAACATTAATACCAGAAAGTATTCCGGAGAGATTATCGCTCTGCATACGGTCAAGCAGTTGCACCGTTATGACAATATCCGAATTTTCGAACCCGGGCTGATCCGCGAGACCTTGCTGAACTACCGGATGATCATGCAATCTGGCCCCTCCTTGGCGGCTGCAGACGTTTTAACGGATGCAGCGATCCTCGGCGCCGATATTGTGGCATCAGGAAAAGTTTTTGATTATCAGGAAGAGCTCGGCAAAAGCAGAGTCGATTTTTCCATTCAGGTTTTTGATGGCGTCAAGCGGGAGATTCTCTGGGCATCGCGCAGCAGTGCCACCGGCAATCAAGGCGTCTACCTTTTTAACTGGGGAAAGGTGCCATCTGCGCACGGTTTAACCAGCAGGATGACCCAATCTGCGATTCAACAAATGCAAGAGTGATACAGCAACCAACCATCCGAATGGCCGTGGCACAAAAGGGCGGCTACAATAAAGGGGTAATGATTATGCGCATTTTAATGATCCGACTGTTTTCTGCTCTCATCTTTCTTCTTCTTTCAATAGCGCCTGTTTGCGGGTTCGGCGGCGGAGGGAGTCCCTCTGCGGCCGGTTCAGAGACCCCGGTTGTGACCGGGAAGATGAAAGCGTTGACGATTGCGGTTCGCAAAGAAGGGACAAATGAGCTTCTGCAGGTTCCACTCTTCTCTGAAAAATATGCGCAGTTGCCGGTGGCAAAGGTGAATGACGAACCGATCACCCTGAAAAAATTTTCGCTCGAACTGGCATCAATGCATACCGGGATGGCTGAAAAAGAGACACCGGGAAGGCAGAGTTTCACAACACTGCTCGACCGGCTGATTACCATCAAACTGATCAAGCAAGAAGCGCTCAATATCGGTTTTGATCGGACCCCTGCGGTTCAGAGCCAGATCGAAACCTTTGCTTTGACAACCATGATCAAACAGCTCCTTGCTGGCCAGCTTGAGGAGCTTAAGGTCGATATGACTGAGGTCGACGAATTGTATCAGCAGATGGCGATCGAGGCACGCCTGCTCGCGTATAAAGTCTTTGCCCAGGCCGACGCCGAGACGCTGCTGGCCGGGGCCCGTTCCGGTGGCGACTTTAAACAGCTTGCAGATAGATTGGTTGCGGCACAAAAAGCTGAAGGGGGAGAAGCTTTGGAATATGCCCGTTTGAATGATCTCCTTCCGGCCGTGGCCCAGGCGGCTTATGGGTTGAAAAAGGGGGAGGTCAGTGAAATTTTCAAAGAAGGAAACAATTTCATGCTGTTCAGACTGGAGGATAAGCGGGTGTTTGAAGATCCGGTCATCCGTCAGGTGGCTGCGGATAAGATTTTTCAACAGCAGGCCAATAAGAAGCAGCTGGAATACCTCAATTCCCTGGAGAAAACGTACGCAACGTACGATCTTGAGGCGGAAGAAGCTCTTGATTTTGCCCGAATAGCAAAAGAGAGCCCAGAGGCGAAAGGATCAGAGGTTCTCGCCCGCCTGGGGAAGGATCAACGCCCGGTCGTCACAATGACCAATGGCCAGGAGACGGTCGTCTTTACCGTCGCCGATATTGCCAAAAAACTCGAATCGACCCTTTACCACGGTGCGGATAAGATCATCGAGCCGAAAATTCTCGACAAAGAAAAAGGGACGGTCATCCGTAACAAAGTCGTCGCGGTCACCGGAAGAATGGCAGCGCAGGCACAGGAAATCGACAAATCAGAAGTTTATCTTGAAAAACTGCAGGCGTTTGAAGATCAGGTGCTGTTTGACACCTTCATCGCCAAGGCGGTGGTGCCGGGGATTACAGTCCCGGAAGAAGACGCCAAACGCTACTACTACAACCATCTGGAAGATTTTTCGTCACCTCTTATGCTTAAAATGAAAAGTCTGGTTTACGCTGAAGAGCAGCAGGCGCGTGAGGCGCTCAGCAAGCTTCAGTCCGGCAGCGACTTTAAATGGGTCTCGGCCAACGTGACCGGATTGGCTGACCCCGACAATAGAGCGATTCTCAGCTTCGACGACAGTCTCCTTTCGGTGACCGCCCTCCCCGAGGATCTGCATGAACTCGTCGAAGAGGCAAGACAGGGTGATCTGTTTCTCTACGCCGGGCCAGAGAACCTCTATTATGTGTTGTTGGTTGAGACCGCTTATGAGCCGAAAGCCAAGCTTTATGCTGATGTCCGGCAGGAGGCGGGTCAGATCATTTATGCACGGAAGATTGATGAGGCGCTCAAAGAGTGGGTCCGCAAGCTGAAAGAAGCTTACGAAACAAAAATATTTATCGTCGACGAAAAAATCTAATTTGACGAGGTAGCCTGTTGGTTCTATCTGTTTAGCGTTTCAATGCATAGCAAAAATGGAGTGGTCATAATGACAAGAACCTCTGGACTGTTGAAGTTGACTTTGGTCTTTACCTTGATGTTTTGCTCTCTACTTGTGCTGCAGTGGTTCTCTCCCGACGAGAGTTCTGCGGCCCGCAAATTCAAGCGCAAAGAGTGTTCCGAATGCCATACCGATTTTTCCGACAAATACAGCAAGATGAAAAATCAGCACCCCGGCATGAAGAATGATAAGTGTGAGGAGTGTCACCTCTCACACGGTATTGTCGGAAAGTTGCTCCTGGTCGAAGAAGGGAACAAGCTCTGTTTCCGTTGCCACAAGCAGGAAGATTTCAACCTGGACAAAAAAACCGGGGTACACACCGTATTGCGGCGGGGAAAATGCTCCTCCTGCCACAACCCCCATGCTTCGGATGCAGCCAACCTGCTGACGGACGATGGGGAAAAGATGTGCTTCAAATGCCATCAAAAAGAGAGCTACCAGAAAAAAGTCGTCCACGGCATTATCAAAGACGAAGGGTGCCGGTCCTGTCATCAGCCGCACTATTCCGAGCACCCGGATCTGCTCACCATGGCACCGGAAAGTCTATGCCTCTTTTGCCACGACAGCAAGGACTCAGCCTTCAGAAAAAGCCATGGCGGCTACCCGGTCACCAAGGCAGATTGCACGACCTGCCATAATCCCCATAGTTCGGATAATGATAATCTGCTCAAGGGGAGCCTGCACAGCCCGGTGGCTGAGGGGGAATGTGATTCCTGCCATAATACCGCCACCGGCAAAGAGCCGTTTGGCTTGAATACCGACGCAGCAGAGCTCTGCCTCACCTGCCACGACAACGCGTCAATGGCTGGTGACGGTCCCATCCAGCACGACCCTTTTGTTTCTGCCGACTGTCTCTCCTGTCATGACCCGCATGCTTCGGAACAGAAAAAACTGCTGGTCGCGGCAGGGAACAATCTCTGTTTCAACTGTCATGAAGATACCACCAAGTCGGTCCGTTTTCCGCATGCTCCGATCCAAAGTGAAGCGGGGTGTCTCTCCTGCCACGCCCCCCACTCCGCTCCCTACTCCGGACTGGTGAATAAAACCGATGGAGACCTCTGTTACGACTGTCATGAAGCGACCCGCAAAACCGCGGCGAAAAACAAGATTCCACACGACCCGTTCAGAGAAAATATGTGTACCAACTGTCATAATCCGCACGGTTCCAGCGCCAAAAATATCCTGGCCGGACGTGCGGATGACATCTGCTATGGGTGCCATACCGGTCTCGAGAGTGCGTTCCAGAAAAAAAATCTCCACAAACCGGTCCAGAGCGGGAATTGTACCGCCTGCCATCTTGGTCACGGTGCGGACAACAATCTGTTCCTTAAGGCGAAAGGGGAGGCGCTCTGCATCAACTGCCACGCAAAGACCCTTTTCCAGGACGAGTCGGCAGTTATTCACAGCCCCTATGAGGAAGGGGATTGTCTGACCTGCCACAACCCTCATGCGAGTGATTATGAGGGAGTGATCACAGAACCACAGCGATCGCTCTGTCTGAGTTGTCATGACGATTTTGAGGAGCGGATGTCGTCAGGTCCGAGCAAACACCAGCCGGCCGCAGACGGTCACTGTTCCAAGTGTCACAACCCGCATCAGGCAAAACTCGGCTCCCTGCTGCAGGCACAGAGCCCTGATCTTTGTCTGGCCTGTCACACCGTCCTCAAAACAAGAATGACAGAAGAAAAAACCCATTCACCGGCCGAAAGGGATTGCCAACGCTGCCATCAGCCGCACTCGGCAAGCAACATGAAGCTTTTGAAGCTGCCGCTGCAAACGCTCTGTGCAGAGTGTCATGACCCGGCCCAAGAGACGTTCCAGAAAGCGCATATTTCAATTGCGGCCGCAGGGTTGAACTGCATGAGTTGTCATGATCCTCATGCTTCGAAGGATCCTAACTTTTTCAAACCGACCATGCATGCACCCTTCGCGTCTAAATCATGCGATGCGTGCCACATTGTTGAGAATCAATAAAGGTGCCGATATGAGACTTCGAAAAATTTCTATTGCAATAGTCGTGCTGAGTTTAACGCTCTGTTTTTCTGTAGCGATCGCTCAGGCCGAGGGTCGATTCAAACTCAAGGCAGGCGCCAAGGGGAAGCTCTGCTTGAGCTGTCACATTGAGTTCAGTGCCAAAATGAAGCAGAAACATATTCATACGCCGCTGGCCGAGGGAGACTGTTCCGGCTGCCATAATCCGCACGCTTCAAATCACAGCCTGCTGATGAATGGAGACGCAGACGCAATCTGCTACAACTGTCATGATCAGGTTGTCCCAGAGAATGCAAAGAGCGTTCACAAGGTCGTGGCTGAGGGGGGGTGTGTTTCCTGTCACGACCCGCACACTTCACCCTACCCGGCCAATCTGGTCAAAGGCGGGAGTGACCTCTGCTTCAGTTGCCATGAAGAGCTGGGCAAGAAGATTGCCACCAATAAATTCAGTCATGCACCGGTCAAGAAGAACTGTTTGACCTGTCACACTCCGCATGCTTCCGAAAAGAACGCCCGACTGCTGAAAACCGAGGAACCCGGTTTGTGTCTCGGTTGTCACAAAATAGAGAGCAGCGGCTTCAAAACTCGGCATTTGAATTACCCGGTGGGACAAAAGCGCTGTTCTTCCTGTCATGATCCGCATGGTTCAAATAACGGTGCGATTCTGGCGGATAATGTGCATGAGCCGATCACGAAAAAGATGTGCAACCAGTGTCACAACGAGGCGAATTCTGCTCAGCCGTTTGCTGTGAAAAAGGATGGCTTCGAACTCTGTCAGGGGTGCCATTATGAGATGATTAACGAGACCTTCGGCAAGGATCAGATTCACGGGCCATTGCTGGACAAAACAGGGTGTATTAACTGCCACACCCCGCATGCGTCATCAGAGCCAGGCCTGCTGCGCGGATCGATGCTCGAGGTTTGCGGTGCCTGCCATGCGGACACTCTGGCCCGACAGGGGCGTTCCCTGACCAAGCATCAACCGGTCAGCGACGGGGAATGCACCGCCTGCCATGAGCCACACGCTTCAAATAACAAGTTTATGCAAAACAAGCCGACCAACATTGAGACCTGTGGTCAATGCCATAACTATCAGACCCATTCGACCCACCCGATCGGCATCGAGGTTATCGACCCGCGCAACGGCAACATCTCGCTCGATTGCCTCAGTTGCCATCGAAGCCATGGCACGGAATACAAGAATTTCTTGTATACCCCGGATGTTCAATCACTCTGTGTGATGTGTCACACCCAGTATCGGAGATAAGCTATGCGACTATTATTAATTGGAACATCAGCTCTCATATTTCTTGGCGGCGCACCAGTCGACGTTGATGCCGCCAGCATCAAACATCTGAAATCAATTTATGTCGATCAGGAGGGGGGGCGGTTGGCGCTCCCGAAAGGGGTCACTTGCGATGACAAGACGGTGGTGGTTGCCGATACCGGCAATGCCCGGCTTGCCGTTTTTTCCTGGGAAGCACAAATATTAACGCCAAAATCGGTGCTGCCGTTGGCAGGAATCAAACCCGGAATCATTCAGATGAACTCCCGCGGCGAGCTCTTCCTGCTCGATGGAAAGACTCGAACAATTAAAAAAATAGGCGCAGATGGATTGCTAGCGGGAGAACTGAAACCGACAAAGCTGCCAGATTCCAGGCCGTTTATCCCCCGCAGTTTCCGTATAGATCATCAGGACAACTTTTATCTGCTCGATCTCTTTTCTGCCCGGATTTTGATTCTGGACGCAACAGGTCAATTCCTGAGACAGATCCCGTTCCCTACCGAAATTGGATACATTTCAGACCTTGAGATCAATAAAAGAGGCACTCTTTATCTGCTCGACAGTGTCGCCGGCGCAATTTATACGGCAGAACAGGGGGAGAAATCGTTCGCGATTTTAAGCCAAGGACTAAAAGAATATATGAATTTTCCGACTCACCTGGCCGTTGACAGGCAGGATACGATCTATCTCTCTGACCAGTATGGGAGTGGACTGGTACTGGTGGGTCCGGACGGAAGCTTTCTCGGACGTAAATTCAGTATGGGTTGGGAGGATGGTCAATTCAATTATCCGACGCAGATTTGTATCGATGGGCAGAATAGACTGTTTGTCGCCGACAAGAACAACAGTCGGGTTCAGGTGTTCAGTCTACAGGAGGAGTAATGATGATTTGGGATCAGGAAGCAAAGTATAATGAAAGACGTGCCAAGCTCCTAAAATGACAATTGACGCAAATAGAATCCTCTTGGCTCTAAAAGTAATAAAAAAAGGCCGCCGGTGAAAACCGGCGGCCTTTTGATCTTTATCGTATTGTGATTTAACCGATCTTTTCCTGACG
>JACUTX010000052.1 GCA_014859615.1 Desulfuromonadales bacterium
TACAAAAATCCAAATTTTTTCATCCGGTAGCGAAACGCATCGATGCCGAGACTGAGACTGCGGGCCGCTTTGGACTGATTCCCCTCGGCCATTTCCAACGACTGCCGGATCAATTCACGTTCGACATCCTCGATATCGAGCCCTTCCGGCGGGAGCCGAAAGGTGATCGATCCGGTTGAGGCACCACAAGTTCTGGCGACAATCTCCTGGGGAAGATGCTCCAAAAGGAGCTCTTTTTCACTTTCGAGGATAATCGCCCGCTCGATGACATTTTTCAATTCACGCACATTCCCCGGCCAATCGTACTCGGTCAGAAATTTAGCGGCCATCTTTGAAATCGTCTGAAAATTTTTACCGAACTCGCGATTAAACTGATGAATAAAGTGATCGGCCAGCACCAGGATATCGTCCGGACGCTCCCTGAGTGGCGGCAGGTAGATCGGGATCACCTGAATCCGGTAATAGAGATCCTTGCGAAAAATTTTATCTTCGATCAGGGCAAGCAGATCCTGATTGGTGGCCGAGATGATCCGCACATCGATCGGAATCTCCTTGGTGCCGCCGACCCGGCGGAACGATCGCTCTTCCAGAACGCGAAGCAACTTCGCCTGCATGCCGGTATCCATATCGCCGATCTCATCGAGAAAGACGGTACCGCCGTCGGCCATCTCAAACAGCCCCTTCTTCTGGATTTTGGCATCAGTGAACGCGCCCCGTTCATGCCCCATCAGTTCACTTTCGAGCAGTGCCTCCGGGACGGCGGCACAGTTGATCGCCATAAACGGCATACCGGCCCGTGCACTCTCGTAATGGATCGCCTTGGCGATCAGCTCTTTGCCGGTGCCGCTCTCCCCCTGAATCAGGATGGTACCGGCATCACTTCGGGCGACTTTATCGACCATCGACAGGACGTTCGCCATATGTCGGCTGCCACCGATAATATTGGCCAGTCCATATTTCTTAATCTGCTCGGAGCGCAGGTGTGCGATCTCTCTTTTGAGGGCACTGGTCTCCAACGCCTTTTTGATGACAATCGCCAGCTCATCGAGGTTAAACGGCTTGTTGACATAATCGTGCGCCCCCATCCGCATCGCCTTGACCGCAGTCTCGACCACACCGAGGGCGGTCACCATGATGACGATGATCGATTCGTCGATCTCCTTGATTCGTTCCAGGACATCGAGCCCATTGATCCCGGGGAGCTGAATATCGAGCAGGACAATATCCGGGAGTTCTTCACCTAACTGTTTAAGCGCATCTTCACCGGTTGCCGCCTGGGTCACATCGTACCCCTGTTTTTTCAGGTTCTGCTCCAGCGACCAGCGGATCAGATGCTCGTCATCAACAACCAGAATTTTATATTTTTTCATTCTATTTCCTCGCTAGTTCTGGATTGTGTACCAACGGCCGTTACCGGAAGTTCGATCGTAACCGTTGTCCCGACGCCGACCTGGCTGGCGACAGTGATCGTCCCATCGTTCTGGGCCAGAAGCTGCCGACAGATCGGCAGGCCGAGGCCGGTCCCTTGCGTCTTGGTCGTGTGAAACGGAACAAAAATCTTTTCGAGTTCAGCCTCCGGGATGCCGATACCGCTGTCGATGATCTTCACCCGGACAAACTGCATGTCATTGTGCCAGGTCTGATCCGTTTCAATCTGCAGCGTCCCGCCGTCCGGCATCGCCTGCAAAGCATTGAGAAAGAGATTAAACAGAACCTGCTGAACCTGTTTTTCGTCGATGCAGACCGGCGGCAGATCTTTGGTCAGCTCCTTGATCCGATGAATATTTTTCGATTCCGGATGTTGAGCACTGAAAAAGAGGGTCGTCTTGATCAGCTCATTGATATTGACGAGAGAGAATTCAGGGAGGCCGGGCCGGCCAAAGTAAAGAAGATCGTTCACGGTTTTATCGAGCCGCTTGATCTGACCGAGAACTTCCCGGACAATCTCTTTACGCGGATCGTCTTCGCCGAAATCGTCGGCAATGACATTGATAGCAGCGCTGATACCGGCCAACGGGTTCTTGATCTCGTGGGCGAGTCCGGTCGCCATCTCGCCGACGGACGCAAGCCGATCGGCCCGGGCCATCTGTTGATAGTGATAGTGCTCTATCTCTTTTTTTGCCTTCTCGAGATTGATGACCATGGCATTAAAGCTGTTCATCCAGGTTCCGATCTCGTCGCTGTACTTCGCCCGCATCCGCACCGTGAGATCCCCCGCTTCGACCAGAGCCATTTTGTCAGACATTTTCTGAATCGGACGTTTCACAAACCGGATCAGCAGCATCGATATTCCGGCGGAAAGCAGGAACACCACGATGATGGTCGAGATAAAAAAAAACCGTGATGTTTCGTCAATCTGCGTCATCATCTCGCGGAGCGAGTAGTTGAGACTGAGGACTCCGACCACCCGTTTGCCGCCGGCATGGCAGACGAAGCAGCGCTCATTGGTCTCGATCGGCTTGACCATACCGAGCACCGTCTCGTCGCCGATCTGAAAAACCCCGCCGGGGCTATTATTGACAAAGAGCGAGAGATCTTTTGAATTAGCCTGCAATCCGATCTCCGCCGGATGACTCGACTTCAAAATGGTTCCGTCGGGATGAAAAATACGCAGTCCGATCAGGTGGTGATTGCGCCCGACCTGTTCGAGAATCGATTGAACATCGTCGCTGTTGCCGATGCTCATGGATGTAAAAATAGACTTTTCCACCGTCTGCAGTAAAAGTTCGACACTCTGACGGGTCGCTTCGACCAAGTGCCCCTGTTCGCGTTTGATATGAAAGAGAGCAAAGATACCGATGCCGGTCGACAGCAGCATGACCGTAAGGAGAATAACCCGGCTAATCAGATTGTTAAATATCAACGATTTTCACCACTTTCGGGTACCGCGCGCTCCGGCACCACTTTGGCTGCAGACGGATTGGTTTTCGGATAATACTGGAACTTCCAGGCGGCGTAAGTGGAGGCTCCGGCAAAAGATTCATACTCCGGCAAAAAACCGTCCTGTTGAAACGGCTTTTGCTCACTGCCGCTCTGAACGCCGACAACTCTCCCCCCCTTATCCTTGATCAGTACCCATTCCCCATCGGTCAACGGATCGGGGTAAAGTTGGCGGATGTGCTTTCTCGTCGCCAGGGAACGGGGATCCTTGAGCAGATCTTCGAGGCGGGCCGGATACTGTCCGACAAACTTGCGCTGATCGCCCCCGCCATATTCATAATAGCTTTGAATTGCCCGCCGGTATTGATCGCCGCGCCAGAACAGCTCGGCTTCGTTGGCGCGTTGCACGATCGACTGCCACGACCTCCCGGCGATGCCGGCTGAGAGGCCGACAATAACGACCATTACCAGAACGACCAGCAAGGCCGATCCGTTCTGCTTCTGCAGTTGCCGATAAGCGGCGGATATCATTTGCGGTGCAGCACTCTTTCTGCCGCTTCAACAAGATTCGCGGCTTTGCGTGCAACAAAGTTGAAGCTTGTCCTCCCCGTATGCCTCTAACGGGGATCCAGCCTTTATCGTCAATCAGAATCTGGATTCCCGATCAAAATCGTCTCGGGAATGACAGAGTGGGATCGTCTCGGGAATGACGGAGGCGAACCGTTTCGTTTTTAGGCTGCCTTAGCTCTTCTTAGCGGCTTGTCATCCCCGAAAGCTTGTATCGGGGATCCAGCCTTTATCGTCAATCAGAATCTGGATTCCCGATCAAAATCGTCTCGGGAATGACAGAGTGGGATCGTCTCGGGAATGACGGAGGCGAACCGTTTCGTTTTTGCCCTGTTGTCATTTATCCTTCCCCCCCATCAGATACGACAAAATAACATCGTCCAGATCAAACTCGGTCTCCGCCTCTTCGATATCTTCTTCCAGAATCGGAATCGCTTCTTCATACTCATCTTCAACAACCGGTTGGGGGGATTCAAAAGTGGGGGGAGCTGCCGGTTCCGGTTTTATAGCGATGACCGGCTCCGCCGCCGATACCGTCGCTGCGGCGGCGGATTCAGCCGGTACTGTTTTTTTACCGGCAAGGATTTCATCAACTCGTTGATCGAATTCACCGGTTTTCAGACGCTTGAGCATCTCCTTATGCTGTTCCTTCATCAACTCCTCAACAACCTTATCCAGATTGTCAACCTTGGCGATATCAGCATAGGAGGTTTTCTGCCGGGCCAGAATCGTTCCACCCCGGTAGAGAAGCGTAATAATGTTAGTGGTGTTCAGGCCACCATCTTCGGTCTGAACGTGAAAGACTTCGCCTCTATAGCGAAAGTTGTGATTAAATCCGACTACCATATTTTGATCCAAAAAAAGGGATTAACAGACGATAAAACTAGCATACTACGTGAAATGACGCAAGGGATCATGCCGTTTTGACCGCGAATAGTTCCTTGATCTTCTGCACCGCCTCGAGCGCATCTTCAGCATAGAGATCGGCCTTGATTTCGTCTGCATAATCCTGGGTCACGACCGCGCCGCCGACCATGGTCAGAACCTTGATCCCGGCATCATGCAGCAGGGCGATCGTAACCTCCATCTGCTTTAAGGTGGTGGTCATGAGCGCCGAGAGCCCGACGGCATCGACCTGCAGCCGCAACGCTTCATCGAGAATCTTTTGCGCCGGGACATTTTTGCCGAGATCGTAGACCTCGAAGCCGTGATTCTCCAGCAAGGTGCAGACAATATTTTTGCCAATATCGTGAATATCCCCTTCGACCGTCGCCATAAGAATTTTCGCCAGTGGAACCAGAGCGTTTGCACCCAGCTCCTTTTTCAATCGGGCAAAGGCGATCTGCATCGTCTCGGCCGACCGCATGACCTGGGGGAGAAAAATCCGGTTCATACCAAACCGGCGTCCGACCTCCTCCAGCCCCGGCAGCAACCCTTCGTTACTCACCTGAAGCGAAGAGAGTCCTTGCGCCAGCGCCGTTTCAACCAGAGAGAGAACCCCTTCGGCGTCCCCTTCAATAATTGCCGCACTCAACCGCTCACGGATCCCGGCAGTCGATGCAACAGTGGTGACCGGTGCCGACGCAGCGCCACCATAACTGGCGATATACTCTTCGGCGCGCTGATCATGATTGAGGAGCACCATCGCCGAGCGATATGCATCGATCATCCGCTCTTCTTTCGGATTGATAATGGCGGCACAGAGGCCCGCCTCCAGCGCCATGGTAAAAAAGGCCGAGGAGAGTACCGGCCGGTTCGGCAGGCCGAACGAGATATTACTGACGCCGAGGACCGTTGCCAGACCGAGTTCATCCCGTACCCCGCGCAAGGTCCGCAGCGTCTCGACGGCCCGCTTCTGCTCGGCGGAAACCGTCAGGGTTAAACAGTCGATAATCAGATCCTGTTTCGGCAGACCGATCGCCTCGGCTCTCTCCATAATCCGCCGGGCGATGGCGATACGCCCTTCTGCTCGCTCCGGGATGCCGCTGTTATCGAGAGTCAATCCGATCACCGCAGCGCCGTACTTGACCGCGAGGGGCAAAATCGTAGCGAGACTTTTCTCCTCGCCTGATACCGAATTAATCAGAACCTTGCCATCAGCCGCCTTGAGCCCCTGTTCGAGGGCGACCGGATCAGAAGAATCGAGGACCAGCGGCACATTGGTGACGCCATTGACCGCAAAGACCGCACTCTGAAGTGCGGCCGGTTCATCGACCCCCGGCGCTCCGCAATTGATATCGAGCAGAACGGCGCCAGCTTCGACCTGAAGCTGGGCTTCGCGGCGGATATAGGCGGTTTTCCCGGCGAGCAGCTCGGCACTGTAAGCTTTTTTACCGGTCGGATTAATCCGTTCACCGATAATCGCACACGGGGCGTTGCTGCCGATCGCCACCACGGAACTGCGACTGGAGAGATAACCGCGGCGCGCTGGCGGCTCCCAGTGCATATCCTGCCTGGCCAGCGCCTGTGCGATAGCCCGAATATGTGCCGGGGTCGTGCCGCAACAGCCGCCGATGACCCGTACTCCGCTGGCAAGGAGACGATCATGAAACAGGGTCATCTCCTTTGGCGAGGCCGGAAAAACGGTCTCGCCGTTCACCAGAACCGGCAGTCCGGCGTTGGCCTGGGCGATAAGCGGACGATTGGTCACCTTGCGCATCCTTTCGAGGACTTCATAGATGCCGTCGATACCGAGCCCGCAGTTGGAACCGATGACATCGGCCTGCAACGCATCGAGAGTGACCGCTGCCGCTTCCGGCGGAGTCCCGAGGACGGTTCTGCCGCCATCCTCAAAGGTTAGCTGGGCAATGAAAGGGAGATCTGAAAATTGCCGGCAGGCGATCGCCGCCGCCCGGATTTCAGCAATATCGAGAAAAGTTTCGAGGGTAATGAGGTCGGCACCGGCGGCCACAAACGCCTTGACCTGTTGACCAAAAATATCGACCATCTCGTCAAAAGCTGCATCCCCGACCGGCTCAAGGAAGCGCCCGGTCGGACCGATGGTTCCGGCCACAAACTGACCATTGGTGGCAGCGCTTCGGGCAATCTCCACCCCGCGCACATTAATTTCGTGCAGACGCGATTCAAGCCCGTAATGGGCCAGTTTTGTCCGGCTGCCGCCAAAGGTATTCGCAACCAGGATGTCAGCTCCGGCCTCGGCATACGCACGATGCACACTCCCGACAACTTCGGGAGCATTCAGGTTCATCTCCTCCGGGCAACCACCGGGGGACAATCCCCGCTCCTGAAGCATGGTCCCCATCGCTCCGTCAAGAACCAGAATTCTCTCACTGATCGCCTTAAGAAATTTATTCATCACTTATTCCTTCGCATCGTCAGGGTCGATGGTCCGCTTCGAATAGGTGAAATCAGCCAATAAAGGGCGACGCAGATCGACATGTCCTTTCAGGGTATCGACCCCGGCGCCATCAATCAGGATCTGCAGCTGCCGCAGATGAGGGAAATTGACCGCAATCGAATTCGCCAATGCATAGACGGTCAACAGCTCCCCCTGACTTCCACCTGGATGCCCCGCAACAAATTTCCCATCGAAATCGAGAGTGACCAGATCCTCTTCGACCTGCAAAGTGCGGAGCACGGTTCCGGCGGCGATCACCGCCTGTCCACTCTCGATCGGGCCGCGAATCAGAGCCTCAACCATCGCTCGCAAACACCCCTCTTCATCTTCACAGCCGATCGACTGAATCGTACTGACCAGCTGGGTCGCATCCCGGCTGGCGAAATAGAGGGTAATCTCGCGCTCAGTCACAGCAGAGACAACCAGAGGCTGCGCATTCGGAGTGACCACCTGCATCTGCCCTTCTGGTGTCTGCCGACCAAGGATCCAGAGGAGGAGAAGAACGAAACCGATTGTTGCAGCCGCACCGAGATAGATCATTAATTTTTTATTCATAAACATAGACGTTTTTTCACCCGTTGATTCATTTTAAGGATTATGCGGATTTAAAATGACTTGCGAAACAGATTGAAGATTCTGCCCGAGAAAAGCGCTGCCGACCCGTTTAAACCGGTCCGGAACATCTGTTACAAAGAAGTGGACAGACCCTTTGCCAGATCGATTGGCGCCGACACAAAGGAGCGTCTCGACCACGACCTTGGCCGTCTCTTCGGCTGAATCGACCAGTTGAATCTTTTCACCCAGAACAGCATGCAGGGTCTTTTTAAGAAGCGGATAGTGAGTGCAACCAAGAACCAGAGTATCGATCCCAGCATCGATCAACGGGGCGAGATATTCTCCAGCGGCGATATAAGCGATCTGATGATCTGCCCACCCCTCTTCGGCCAGCGGCACAAAGAGAGGACAAGCGGTGGAGACCACCTCAATCGCAGGATTTTCCCGTTTGATCGCCCGGGCGTAAGCCCCACTTTTAACGGTCCCCTCCGTGCCGATGACACCGACTTTTCGATTGATGGTCAACGCTGCAGCCCGTCGACTGCCGGGCTCAATAACACCGATAACCGGGATTTTGAACTGACTGGCCAGTTCATCAATGGCGACGGCCGAGGCGGTATTGCAGGCGACCACCAGCATCTTGACCCCCTGCCGGACAAGAAAACTCGCCGATTCAACCGCGTAGCGTCTGACTGTCTCCGGACTTTTCGTCCCATACGGCACCCGGGCCGTATCGCCGACATAGAGAAGTTCCTCCTGCGGCAGGAGACGGATCACTTCTTTCAGCAACGTCAGGCCACCGACCCCGGAATCAAACAGACCTATTGCACGCTCCGGCACGCTCTTCTATCTCTCTTTTTTGTAATTCAGCACCTTGCCCAAACCGCGCAGCATCCGGGCTGTTTTTGTTCTGTTGCCAAAAGGGGGAATCAGGTGACAAAAGGGGTGAACAGCCCCCTTTTTCGGTTATTTTATAATCGGTAATGGTAGGAGAAGAGCCGACGCAAAGTCAAGGAGATTAAGCTCTTTATGCTTTCCTTGCCGATGAAAGACTGATATAGTTCAGTCCGCAAATCGGCATGATTAATGACAGCAGGACGAGGGGATAAAACGGGGGAACAGTTATGAACAAGTTTGATCAATTTCTAGCTTTTTTACGTGATTTTCGCACCGAAGAGATTTTACGTTTTATTAAGGAATCACAAATTTCGGAATTGATCAACACTCCGTATTTTCTCGGCAGCGTGGTCATTATTATTCTGCTCTGCCTGCTCATGAAGTGGCGTCTGCTCCTCGCCACAGTTGTCGGCCTTGTCGGCTTTGCCGAGCTTCTCGCCTATACCACGGCCCGGGATACCTCCCTGAGTGATGGTCTTGGCAACGAAACCCTGATCATCTTTGTCGGCGGCGGTGTGACCATCGTCTCCCTGGTTATTTACCTGCTGTTTATCAGATCTGAATAACGGTCTGTACAACACAACCTGACACGACAGGATTCTTATGAAAAAAGAACATAAACGCGACCTGCTTCTGATCGCCATCGGCATCGGCATTGTCGCATTCTTATGGGCCGCGCCGAAAGAGACAACGACCCACATGCCGACAGATGATACGCACAGACCGTATTATGAACTGGTTCAGAAAGAGGGGAAAAAAGCGGCCGAAGCGCATTGTGAAGAGTGCCACAACGATCAGGGAGTCGTTTTCCCGAAGGATCACCCCCCCAAACTTCGCTGCCTTTTTTGTCACAAGCTGAACAAGTAAACAGAGATTGACCGTAAACGCTCGATCCCATGAGCATTGAAGGGTCGACAAGCCCCCTAAAACGAATTAATTCTGCGGATAAAGGCCATGAGCAGACCGCTGTGCCGCCGGTTGAACTCAAACGCGATCCGCGGCAGATGCATCAGATCAGGCTGATCCTCTTCTTTCGGAAGCGGAGCGGTCATCCGGAAATGACTGCCGGACTCCAGAATTTCGCTGAATTCACTGGTCAGAATCTGCAGCTGATCGGTATTGAGCGGTCTGTTCAGGCGCAGAACCAGAGTTTTACCGACGTAGCGACCCGAATGGTAGATCCGATAAAAATCATCAATCACCTGCACCGCCTCTTCGGGATCGCGGGTAATCGTAAAAAGACTGAAATCCTCGCCTGAAATCAGCCCTTTCATCAAGAGTGTCTCCTTGAGAAACGCGAACCACTTCTCCCAGTAGTCCCCCTCATCGCTATCGATCAGAATCAGAGGGATCGGCGGGTTCTTGCCGGTCTGAACCAGAGTGAGCACTTCCATCGCCTCATCCAGAGTACCGAAGCCGCCCGGAAAGAGGGCGACAGCGTCGGCTTCCTTGAGAAAAGCGACCTTGCGATTGAAAAAATACTGATAGACGATCACCCGCTCACTGGCCGACATGAACGGATTGGTTTCCTGTTCAAAAGGGAGACAAATGTTGACTGCAAAGGAGTTTTCCGGGCCGGCCCCTTCGTTCCCCGCCTGCATGATACCGCCGCCGCCGCCGGTAATCGCCATATAGTCACGCTTGGCCAACAGCTGCGAGAAACGGACACATTTCTGATAGATAGCGTCGTCCGGCGCTGTGCGCGCCGATCCGAAGATGGTGACCTTGCGACGATCGCGATACGGACCGAACACCTTGTTGGTGAAGCGCATCTCTTTCATCGTCGTTCGCATCAATTTCAAGTCGGCTAGATAATCGATATCGTGTCCGGCCTTCAGGGCCGACAAAATCATCTCCCGGATGATGCGCGGATGATGTACTCCGATCAACTCCATCAGCTCAGCAATTCTAGTCTCTATTTCCGGGCTGTTTCTTTTGAAATTTATCTCCATCGATCTCTTCTCCATGCGGATGGGTCTCTCTCTTTATCTCCGGCTGAACAGCCCGAGCAGATCAGTCCCGGCAGGGCGGTTCAGCAATCCACGCAGACTCGATCCGACGTAGCGGTGATCAAAGGCTTCATAAATGGTACGGATTTCTGCTTCGAACCTCGACAGGGAAAGCTGTTGCTCGTCAGAGCATCGCACAGCGATTTTTTCACAGATAAATATAATGCAATTAAACGGGCGAACGGCAGGACGAAAAAGACACCCCGCCTTTCCGAGGTAAGGGCAGCTGCGGCTGAAATCCGGGGTCGGGAGCGATTCGTCGACAATCAGGTGCGCGAGGATTGTGACCAGCGTCGGGTGATAAAGGCCGTCACCGCAGCATCCGCCCAAGCACTTTTGACAGAGAGCCTCCCCGTCTGCGGCAGCGACCAGACTGTGCAGCTTCTGCTGCAGTTCGGCCAACTGTTCGATCTTTTCAACCGCCCAGAACCGTTCCGCTTCACCAACGGCGCTCCATTGAGTCCGAACGGCTCGGGTCACTTCAAGCCAGAGGGTCTGGCGGAAATCAGAAACGGTCTGCACAATCATCCTCGCCTGTCAGGAAAAGGGGCTGAAGAAGGCCATAAGCCGGGTTCTGTCCCCCACCTTTGGTTACCCGAAAGCAGGTGATGGCCATTCCTCTAGGACCGCCGTTGCCGACGGCCTCAAGCAACCAACCCGGGAGCTTCGGACGGGCCGTCCTCAAGCGCTCCTCTATTTGGTCTTGCTCCGGATGGGGTTTACCGAGCACCCGACGTCACCGCCGGGTCTGGTGAGCTCTTACCTCACCCTTTCACCCTTACCCGCAGAGCGGGCGGTCTTCTCTCTGTGGCACTTTCCCTGGGGTCACCCCCGGTCCCCGTTAAGGACCATCCTGCCCTGTGGAGCCCGGACTTTCCTCCCGTCTGCCTTGACGGCAAACCGGCGACCATCCGGCCTTCTTCAGCCACACCAATTCCGAGCGAGAATCAGAGCTGCGTCATGTCGATATAGAGCATCCGGTTGCAGTGCGGACAGGTCAGGATCTCGTCTGTCGTATAGAGGCGGTTGAACAGCTGCGGGGGGAGATTCATATTGCACCCGTAGCAGGTCTCCTGCCGCGCTTCGACAACCGCAACACCGGCCCGCTTATCGCGAAGAATTTCATAGCGTCTGCGCACAGAAGCAGGGATCCGAGCGAGAAAATCATCGCGACGACCATCCCCTTCGCCCAGGATCTTGTCGGTTGTGTCGAGAGCCGCGGCAATCTCGTTCTGACGCTCTTTGACCTCGACTTTGATCTGCGCCAGTTCATCCTCTTTTTCCTGACGATCATTATTCAGGTTCGCTATCTGGAGATCGAGAGCGGCGATTTTATCCTGAATATCCTTGTTCATTTTTTTCGCCGTATCGACTTCCTTCAGAACAGCAACATACTCACGCTGCGTCTTGATCGTCGGCAGACGCCCTTCGGCCTTGGTGACGTTCCCCTCTTCGATGATCAGATCCTGGGAAAGATCCCGGCGCTGAGCGTCGAGTTCGGCAACGTTCGCCTTAAGCTGATCGACCATCGCCTGAATCCGGGTCAGTTCTGAATGGATCTCAGCCTGTTCTCCGGCCAGCTTCTGCCGACCATAACGCTTTTCATTTAATTCCTGATCAAGCGCTTGAAGCTCTTTAAGAATTTTCAATGTTTCCTGCACGCATTACCTCCTGCCTGGTTATTGCTTTATCCAAAAGAAAGTCGCTTTAACTGAGACTGGCCGCAAAAAAAAGCGCACCCAGGCTCGCTGACGACAACACTGTTACAATTGCTCAGACCGTTCGCAAGGGGTCATACTCCCCGGTCACCGCTGAAATATTAATATTTAAGCCTCTATTTTCGGCCTCTTTTTGCAGAGTCCGGGTCAAACAGCCAACGGCGATATGTTCGGTCGCAAAGTGACCCGCATCGACCAGAGTCAAACCGAGCTCTTCGGCCTTGCGTGCATCGTGATAACCGACATCACCGGTCAGAAACAGATCAGTCCCCTGACGCGCGGCAGCCTGCAGCAGCGAAGCGCCACTGCCGCCACAAACAGCTATCTTTTTTATCGTCGTATTTTTTGGTCCGGCAACGCGCAGCGTCGCAACCTGCAACGCGGTCTTTATTTTCGCCAGAGTGTCGTCATAACTGAGCGGTTGAGGCAGGGAGCCTATCCGTCCAAGCCCGACCTGACTGCGGCTGTTGCTGATCGGGACAATATCGTAGGCGACCTCTTCGTAAGGGTGCGCCTTGATGAGTCGGTTCACAACCCGACCGAGCGCTTCCTTCGGCACCAGAACTTCTATTCGGACTTCGTCAACCGCTGCAATTTCGCCGGTCTTGCCGATATAGGGGTGCGCTGCGGCCAACGGTCGAAAGGTTGCTTTGCCAAAGCTGCGAAAGGAACAGCGATCGTAAGCACCGGTATGCCCGGCCCCGGCTGAAAAGAGCGCGCTTGCGACGATCTCTTCGTGCTCGACCGGAACAAAAACAATCAGCTTGAACAACAGGCCGGTCGGTGTTTCCAGCGGCAGAGTTTTGGTCAGTTCGAGCGTCTGGGCCAACCAGTCGTTCAGCCCGTTCTCGGCCCGATCGAGATTGGTGTGCGCGACCATGATTGCCAGATCGGCTCGTAACGCCGAGCCGATCAGACGACCGGTCTCCTCATTTGTCGTCACCTGTTTCAGAGGACGAAAAATCAGGGGATGATGACAGATCAGCAGCTCTGCCTTAAGCCGGATCGCTGCCTCTACAGCAGCCGGTGACGGATCGAGGGAGACGGCGACCTGTGAAACGATGGCAGCCGGGTCTCCGACCTGCAGTCCGACATTGTCCCACTCTTCAGCCAAAGCAGGCGGATAGAGCGCGTTGAGCAGACCGACAATATCGTGTATCCGGGCTTCTTTTTGCAGGTTCATGCCACCTCAAAAAAAAAGAGTGCAACTGTCGACCCGTTGCACTCCCTTGAACTATTGTCTGCCGTATGTGAATGAGACACGATTTGTCATCAGCTTGTTTTTATGGTGGGCCCACCAGGATTCGAACCTGGGACCGACCGGTTATGAGCCGGTGGCTCTACCAACTGAGCTATAGGCCCTGATTTTAAGGTTAATGTCCAGCCGGATCAGGAAACCGGCGGAACGCCATTTATCTATTCGACGAAACTCTTCAGACGCTTGGTACGACTCGGATGCCGCAACTTGCGCAGCGCCTTCGCCTCAATCTGTCTGATTCTCTCCCGGGTGACAGAAAAGTCCTGTCCGACCTCTTCGAGAGTATGGTCTGATTTTTCACCGATGCCGAACCGCATCCGCAAAACCTTCTCTTCCCGCGGGGTCAAAGTTGCCAGCACCCGCGCCGTCTGATCGCCAAGATTCCCCTTGATGACAGCTTCCAGGGGGGTGATGACCCCTTTATCTTCGATAAAATCCCCCAGAGAAGAATCTTCTTCCTCACCGATCGGCGTTTCGAGACTGATCGGTTCCTTGGCAATCTTCAGCACCCGGCGGACCTTCTCCAGTGGCAGCTCCATCCGCTCGGCGATCTCTTCAGGACTCGGTTCACGTCCGATCTCCTGTACCAGCTGACGGCTGGTACGGATCAGCTTGTTAATTGTTTCGATCATATGAACCGGGATTCGGATGGTTCGGGCCTGATCGGCAATCGCCCGGGTAATCGCCTGACGTATCCACCAGGTCGCGTAGGTTGAAAACTTGTAACCGCGCTGATATTCGAATTTGTCGACCGCCTTCATCAGGCCGATATTCCCCTCCTGAATCAGATCGAGAAACTGCAAGCCACGGTTGGTGTATTTTTTGGCGATAGAGACGACCAGGCGCAGGTTCGCTTCGACCAGCTCCGATTTGGCCTGTTTCGCCTTCCA
>JACUTX010000335.1 GCA_014859615.1 Desulfuromonadales bacterium
TGGTGGAATCGGCGATAAGCGAAAACCCTGTGATGTAACTGGCGGCGGCAGGACTGACGCCGATATCGCCCACAACGGCGGTGGTCCCGGTCGTCGAGACGGCCGATTTGGCCAGAATCACGAAATTGCCAGCGGTTCCGAGATTGACCGGATCGGGCCCTTGTGCGGAACTCACGATCACGGTCACGGTATAGGTCGTGACTGAATCGTCAACAGCGGTGACCAGATAGTCCACCGGAAGAGTGAAATCATTCGGAGTCGAGCCACTCAACTGCTCAACCAGGCCGACATCGACAAACTTCCCGGTGGTGGTGTAGGTGGCAACCAGGGCTGTGACGTCGGTTTCGTTCGGCACGGTGACCGCTATGGTTTTGGCCGATTCATCGATCGCTGCGTTCGCTCCGTTCAGCGAATAGCTGGTAACCGCTTTTGCGTCGGTTACGGTCGAGTTGTTGCCACTGCTGCCACACCCGGGTACAAAAGTAATCATCAGCAGGGTCAGAACCCATTTGCTGGTAGATCTCATAAATTTATTCATTTTTGCCCCCTCCTTAGGGAGCTGTTTTTAGATTCAGTGAAGTGGTGAACCCGATTGTCCACCACTCCCCTTGATTTATCTGAGTTATTTTCTGCCCTTAAGGGACGGTAACCGCAGTGGCGTCAATGTTGATTACCGTTTGCGCCAACAGCCTGCCGTTGATCGAGGTGAGATTGCCAAAGGAGATGGCGGTCTTGCTCAGGACAACCCTTTCAAAATGTGATCTCGCGCACGGTCACGCCACCAGCAACTTGCCAGAAGACGTTCTGGGGGAGCGTTCTGCCGGTCAGGTTAATGCTTAAATCGGCGGCCATGTCGAGTGTGTCGCTTACCTGAAGGATCCAGACATCGGTTGCAGTCCCATTGAGAGTGACATCAGTCGAGATAGCCAATGCACCATCCCAGGTGTAGACGCCAGCGCCGAGAGTCACAGTGTTCAGGGTTGCGGAAGCAATGTTGTGATAAGTGTCAGCGGTGAATACTCGACTAGCAGCATCATCATAGGCTGCGCCCATATCACTGACTGCGGCAAGGAGGTTGGTCGGCGTAAGTTCTGCGTAGGTTCTGCGTAGTTCGCAGCGTAAAGGTTGTAAGGTGCTGTTACCTGCGCCGATGTCGAATAAACATCAGACGCGTCAGCGGCTGCGATCTATGACCAGCCGGTTAAATAATTCCTGGCGGCCGGATATACGCCGACATTCCCGGTCACGTTTGAGGTCGGAAGGATGTCGACACCGGTTTGTGCCAACAGTGCAAAGTTACCCGCCTCACCTAAGTTAACGCTCCCTGCCGCGTTGGAGACTTCCCCTGCCGGTGAGATCCCGGCGTTTGAAGTTCCGTCGCCACTGCTTCCGCAACCTGCCAGAGTGACTAGCAGGAGCAATCCTAAAAGACCTAAACTGGTTCTGTATTTTTACACATTTCATATTCTCCTTATTTAAATACTGACAAGCCGGATGACTTACTGATCAAGTATATTTACACTATCTGTGCCAAGGCGAGATACTACATCTAAATGACTGTTTACATTGTGTAATTTTGTTTTTAATTGGCTGCATGAAGGAGAAGGGGCCCCTCTGTTTTTCCGGCACATTTAACGAAACCGCTAAATATGACGGGCTATACAAAAGATGAGTCCTTTCAGTTCTACGACCGGCAGCAAGGAGGATACAGACCTGATGTTGTATTGATTTCGGCTAACTGTTTAATGACAGGACAGTCGTGTTAGCCGAGAGAGAAAGACGCTATGACGGCAAATTGACCTTAATATTTGGTGGAACTGTAAAATATTGCGGGTTTTTGAAGGAAAATCAGGGTTAATCTATCGAATTGTACGGCTATTCCAAGGCAAGACTGATATCATGCGTACTTCCAATAAATCAAAAAAACAGCTGGAATCAAATATCAACTTGGGGCTGAACGTTCGTTTCAACTGTTAGACAATGAAACCCCCTTTTTCCCGCCCCAAGGCCAGAGGAAGACGTCATGAAAAGCAAGAAAGGCATCAAAAGCAAGGGGCTGCCGGTCGAAGAAGGCAATTTTCGCCTGCTTGCCGAAGAGCTATTGCTACAGAGATCAGCCTCGGTCGATTTCCCTCGTAATGAGGAGGAGACGCAGCAACTCGTCCATGAACTTGAGGTTCACCAGGTCGAACTGGAGCTGCAGAGTGAAAAACTCCGCCGCGCTCAGGAGAAGCTGGAATTATCGCGAGACAAATATTCTAAACTCTATGATTTTGCCCCGGTCGGCTATTTCACTTTTGACGAGCGCGGACGGATACAGGAAA
>JACUTX010000336.1 GCA_014859615.1 Desulfuromonadales bacterium
CATGGAGAAACTCTGGTTTTTCTTCTGGTCGATATTAAAGATGGCGTTGTGGCAGGTCGGGCAGTTGCGACCGACAGCTTCCAGATGATCATAGTGACTGAAGTTGACAACACCGACAGTTTTCGTCTTGATAACAACCTTGTCATCGATCCAGCGGGCTGCTGCGACTGAAGCAGTCAGGACGAGAATCGCAACCAGGGGCAGAGTGTATCTGTTCATAAAGCTCCTCCGGATTATCAGAATGGCACATTATACAGAAAAACAGCTGATGTCCAAACGATTTATGTGAATGTTTTATAGAATGTTGTCTGTGGTGCTGCTTTTTTTTGTTTTTTTTATGCTAATATCTCCGCCAAAAAAAGGGGAAAAATGAAAGTCTATTTCGAGCAGATATTTGCCGTGACGGCACCGGGATTAGAAGAGGTTTGTGCAGAGGAGTTGCGCAATATTATCGGTGTTGATACATCGGTCGAGCCGGGAGGCGTTCGATTCTCCGGCGGGCTGCGTGAGCTCTATCTGGTTAATTTGCATGCACGGATTGCGAGTCGGTTTCTGGTTTATGTCGGTGCGATTCGGGCCCGTGATTTTTCGACATTTTACAAGCGATGCGTCCAGCTCCCCTGGGGGCGTTATCTGAAAAAAGAGATGCCGGTTCTGATCAGGGCTTCGAGTCGCAGCTCCCGGCTGGTCCATACCGGGCGGCTGGCGGAGACGATAGAGAAGGCGATTCATCACTCGCTGGGCTCCTTTTCTGCGTCTGCTGCGGCAGGTTCCGGGCAGCTGATCGTTGCCAGAATGGAAGGGGATCTCTGCCGGATCTCCATCGACAGTTCCGGCGAGCTGCTGCATCGGCGCGGTTATCGGCTGCAGACGGCACAGGCTCCTTTGCGTGAGACTCTGGCGGCTGGTATTTTGAAGTTGTTGAAGTGGGAGGGTGAAACAGCGCTGGTCGATCCGATGTGCGGCTCTGGAACCTTTCTGATCGAAGGGGCTCTGATCGCTTCGCACCGTCCAGCCGGGGCGAAGCGAGGCTTTGCCTTTATGGACTGGCCCCGATTTCGGCCCGGCCTCTGGTCGCAGCTGCAAACTGAAGGGGAGAGACTGACGGTTGAACCGACCGTGACAATACAGGGTTCGGATGCTGATGCGAGCGCTGTCGAAGCGGCGGGGATGAATCTGCATCGAGCCGGTTGTTTTAGTCAGGTCGCTCTGGCGTGCCGGAATATTGCAGCGGTGAAGGGGGTTCAGGGGGCAGGGCTGGTGATCTGCAATCCACCTTACGGTCTGCGTGTTGGCAGGGATGAGGATCTGGTCCCATTGTATCGGCAGATTGGTGACGTTTATCGGCAACAGTTTGCCGGCTGGAAGGGGGCGCTGCTCTGTCCCCCCGGCCGCCTCGCCGATGCGACGGGGCTGAAATTGAAGCAGGTTGCCACACTTCTGAACGGCGGCTTGAGGGTCACTCTTTTCAAGGTCGATTTATGATCAATTTGGCTGCAGCGCCGCGTCCCGGCGGATGCGCAGAAAAGACGGAAATTTCGGGAGGCCGGATGCATATCTGCCGTAGAATTTAAAGGTGACAACAGCACCGATCGGTGGCGGCGAGTTGCGTTCGTCATCATTGAAACCGCTGCCGATTTTAAACTCTTTTCCATCGTCAAGCTTCACCAGCAGAGCCCCGAGTCGCCCCGCGTTTCGCCCTTTGCCCGGCAGGTGTGCCACTACCGTCGCCTCGGCATCCTGATAGCTTTTCAGCTTGAGAATCTCCATGTTGCGTCCGCTGACATAAAGGGCGTCAGGCTTACGGACAATCAACCCTTCACCGCCGAATCTCTCGATCTTCTCTAGCTCCTGCTGTAACGCGGCTTGATCTGTAACCGGGAGCTGCGGGATGATGAAAGCGTAAGCAGAAGGGTGTGCAGCAAACCAGTCGCTCGCCTCGGTCAGGCGTACGGTGAAGCCGCCGGGCGCCATGGGGACGTCGAAGATCGCAAATTTGAGTTGCCGCCAGCCGTCATGCGGCTGCTGTTTCATAACGATCGAGACCGTCTGCTCGAAGCTGCCGCGTCCCCCCCAGAGCTCCCCTTCCAGTGGAAACGGCGGCAGATTTTCGATGAAGGCCGGCGGCGGGAAAAACGGGTTGCCGTTTTTCGACAGCAGTTGTTTGCCGTCCCAGTAACCGCGAACGCCATCGAGTTTTTCACTCATTAACCAACCGGCGACATCGACCTGCTCTGAATAGACCTGCGGCAGCATCAGCTCAGAGGCCCGACACGGGAGTGCGAACAGTGGTCCACAAATCAACAACAGCGCAAGGAGCA
>JACUTX010000337.1 GCA_014859615.1 Desulfuromonadales bacterium
CTTTACCTTGCTAGAAGTGCTTAAACTAGCGCCATTCTATACTGTCCCCGGAACTGCTGCGAGGCGTGAAGTGGACGTTTTCTACATTTTATCCGGAGCTAAGGTGCCGACTTGGATCCTGGCGGCTATGCAACACGCGAATAATCTCGATCCGCTGTGACTGCACCAGATAAAACGCAACATGACTCGCAACTGCGAAACTTCGCATCCCAGGCAAAAGCTCGGGCCGTTCACAGCCTATATGGGGTTGTTTACACAGTGCCCATAAGCTCTCTTTTATTTCTTCAAGATACTTTGCGCTGCGGTTCTGCCCCCAGTTGCGCAGGCCGAAGTGATAGATGTCTCTCAGGTCATCCCGGGCAGCCGGTGAGATGATGATTTGATCATTATTCATGCCTGCGGGCTCGTGAGGATTTCATCAAACAGGCGGTCAAGCCCGTCTTTTGAGCTAACCTTGAGCCCTTGTCCCTGCGCGAGTTGATCGACACCAATCTGGAGTTGCACACGCAGGTGTGCGAGGCGGATTTCGTGGATCCATTCCTCGTTGGTTTCCATAAAGCGCAAGGCCTCCCGAATGACCTCACTTGCATTGTTGTAGAGGCCACTTTCCACCTTGGCCTTGATACGTGTTTCCAACTCCG
Organism: Desulfuromonadales bacterium; assembly: GCA_014859615.1. Lineage (GTDB taxonomy): Bacteria > Desulfobacterota > Desulfuromonadia > Desulfuromonadales > UBA2294 > Kmv16. The sequence continues at coordinate 642 of JACUTX010000337.1, forward strand.
GGGTCAATGAGATATGCATAGCTTTCTCCTTGCTGAAAATTCCAGGATCAAATAAACATTACAATGATTGACAATGATTGTCAAAGCCCCTCGGTGGGGGACGCGGTGGTGGTTATCCCCTTCCCATTACGCAATAAATACTTCCCGATTGTGCCATTCCAGAAATTCACGATCCGGTCTGAATTTTTCAGCGGTGTGGATGCTGGCACCATGTAACGAAACCAGTGTGTTTGCCGCAAACAGGTCTTTTTTGAGTTTCTTCAGTTCCGACGAAACAGCGACGGTTAAGTCCGGTCGAATCGTCAGCAACCCGCGGTCGAATGCTTTGTCATGAAGTACAGAGAGGCAGAGTCCATTGTGCGGATTGAGGCGATGTTCTTTGCTGTTGCCCCAGGGGAGAATATGACTCGCAACCAGCAGCCTTGCGTCAGACAGCCCTGAGATGCAGCATCTCTCAACATAATTGCTCAGCACCATTCGTCTAAAGATCGACTGCTTGGTCCTGATTTCAACAGTACCCTTACGGGTGGTGGCGCCGGTCAGAGGGATCGCGGTATCAATTGCTGGTGCAATCGGTAGCGGTGCGTTTGCAAGGGAGGCTTCCCAATCCGCTTGAAATTCCCCCCACACTTTTCGATCGAGTGCCGAGGCATTGCCCAAACCAGCCCGGCCCGAATTAACGATTTCAGGGTCGAGACTCGCAAAATTGACCAGCTTCATCGAAACCGCCGACGGTGTCCGCCCTATCAGCTGCGCCAGGTCGATAATATCGGGGTTGCGGGAGTGCATTTTGCCAAAGGGGATTTGGCAATAGAGAGCAAGTGCCAGACGCAGCTGATCTTCGGTCCATCTCATCCTTTTGCCTTGGCCATTTTGAATTCGGCGATCAACCGATCCACACTGTTCATGCAAGCAGAACAATACAGATCCCAATCACTATCATCATCGATCAAAAAACCGCAATGCTCAGCCGAGATGACACCTGCCGTTAAACCATAGGCCGAAGTCGCATTAAGAAGCGAAACGCCACAGATAGTACAAAATTTTTCATCCATAAAAGTTTCTCCTCTTTTTCCTACCGGAGAAATGGCAGGAAATGTTTATACAATGTTCAACTGTGCGGTAATTTGATGGTTGATAGGTGAAGCACCCTCGATAGGGTCACAACTTCTGACAGAGACTTCATGTTTTTGTCAAGAGTTGAGACCTGACCCTTTTGTCCTTTTGTCGTAATGCAACTGAGTCACACTGTTTATGTTCAGGCGGCTGACATCGACGACCTCATTATCAGTAGAAAGAAGCTTTTAGAACGGTTCACTATTAAGACGAGAGAACGCTGCTGAAATGCCCATGTGGGGCGACTTTGCGCCAGTAACTGGTAAAGAGATCGTTGAGTTCAACCAGATCACCCGTTACATCGATTACCGGTGAGAAGATTAATTTTTCACGAATAAGATCGATCACTGACAACAGCAACAGCGGCTTATGAGGAGCTCTACGCTTTGTTAGCTCAGTAAAAACATTGTTCGGGGCGCGCCTGAGATTAGCAAACATCTGTAAATATGAATCAAGCGCCATCGGGATCGCGTCCTCTCAAATGAACATTACAACCGCTCAGCAATAAAAAAACCGCCTGACCAGTTTCAACCCGGCACAGACGGCTACAAATCAAAATTT
>JACUTX010000338.1 GCA_014859615.1 Desulfuromonadales bacterium
TATCCACAAAATAGTAGCTCGAGTGCTGGTTCTGATCGTACCGGATCCCGTTAAATACAAAGAATTCCGCTTCTGGACCAAAGAAGCTCTGGTCGGCTATTCCGATGGATTTTAGGTATTCCTCCGCTTTCTGAGCGATGCCGCGGGGGTCGCGGTTATACCTTTCCCCGGTCATCGGGTCGACGATGTTACAGATCAGGCTCATGGTGGTAACTTTGCTGAACGGGTCGATAACCGCTGTTTCGGGGTCCGGTAAAAGGATCATGTCGCTTTCGTTGATGGCTTTGAAACCACGGATGCTTGAGCCGTCAAAGCCCAAACCTTCTGTAAATGTGCCCTCGTCAAACTCGGCCAGGGGGACGGTAAAATGCTGCCAGATACCTGGAAGGTCAACGGATTTCACGTCAACCATCTTAACTTCTTTGTCCTTGGCCCAGGCCAGGACATCCTTGGGTGTCTTCAATTCTGATACCTCCTGTGAATTAAAAATTTAATGAAGATACCAAATTAGGAATGGATTGGCGCCTCCTTTCCAGGAGTGATCGAAAAGAAAAAACCTCATACCGGCCGTCTTTTGACGGTCGGTATGAGGCGCCGTTACCTCGCAGAAACAACATAGTTTCCAGAATCTAGAAACAACATCGTTTCTAGATTAATATTTTGTTTTTATTAATGTTTATTATCACAAAAAAATTTATTAAAATCAAGAACCTGTGACAAGTTCTGATCTGGTTTTTGAGGTTAACCTCTCATTGAACCGCCTGTTTGAGCCCGCGAAGCGGTGCGTGCGGGGACCCGCGGCGAGTGATTTCTTTCCTCACACGCCAAATGTTACTTTTCCAGCAGAAACTAGTTAGATTCTGCTGGAAAAAAGCTACAAAGAATTTCATAAAATTCCTTCTTCTGCCAGCTGCAAAGACCGGTAAGCTAAATAGAAACTATATCCGGCAGCGGTATTCTTATCTTTGGCACTTAAATAATTTAGTTCACTTTGCATCAGATCCAGTTTGGATATCCGACCCAATTCAAATCTTTTTTGGTCCCAGTCATAATTTGTCTGGGCATTTTTATAATTAAATAACGACAATTGATACTCTTCTTGCTTTGCTTGGACTTCAGTTAGCAAGTTATTTATTGTTTTGGTCAATTTATACTTTTCCTCTTGCAACTGCAGCTCTTTTTCTTTGACCTCTAGTTTCATCAAATCATACTGGTAATCGGAATCATCAAGGGAATCCAAGTCGTCCTCTTTCTTCTCGATATCCCGTTCGATCGCCGGTATGGCATCATATTCCTTGGTGGCTTTGGACAACAGGGCTTCATATTCAGGAATTTCAACCTCTTCCGGGATTTCAAAGGGGACCAGATTCAATTCACGGTCATATTCTCGACCCATAATGTCATTTAACTCTCCTTTTAGACTCTGGATTGAGTTCTTTGACCCAACAATCGCCTTGTTTAATTCCGAAGCCGTCATAGACAGTTGATCGACCTTAAGTTGGCTGCTCCTGCCCAACTGTAGTTTTATTTTTTCTATGTTGAGCGAATCAAGCTTTAATTGATATTCTTTATTTGAAGTCAGCAGGTATTCCTCCTGGAGCAAAATTGTGGTGTAGAGTTCTTCCACAATAAACGCCAAGTGCTGCTGATAGTTTTCTTGGAGCGGTGCTCGAGTCGTCAAGATTATCTTCAGCATCCCTTTTATTGTCAGAGATAGATTCTTTTGCTTCGGATTGTTTGTCGATCTTATCCCAGATAGCACTCGTTTCCTCTGTAATCTGATTCATTGCGGAAATAACTGTCGAGGTATCTTCGCCATTCTCGATTGATTCGTCTAATGTCTCCTGCAGACTAGAGTATCCTTGACTCAAGCCGTTAAGTTGATCAAAGAGGTTGTCATATTCCTGGTTCGCTTCCTCGTATTGGTCTTCAATTCCAGACAACTGATATTTTGCTTTCCGCTTGTTGAGTTCATATTTGGACAGGTTTCTGCTGTGCTTATAAGCCAGTTCCACGGCCTGCTCCAAAGTAATAGCATCCTCGGCATTGTCCCCTGCGGCGGAGGCGCTGGAAAAGCCACTTAGTATAATCAACATTGTCAGCAAAAAGATGATTTTTCCTCTCATTTTTGGATTTACCTTTCCTTTCATAGTTAAATGTTACACTTTTTACTCGTATCCTAAAGCGTCTATCGGGTTTAATTCAACTGCCTTCCAGGCTGGATAAATCCCGAAAAACACCCCGGTGATTACCGAAAAGATCAGGCCCAGTAGAATCCCATTTAGTGAAGGAAGGG
>JACUTX010000053.1 GCA_014859615.1 Desulfuromonadales bacterium
TCCAGACAGATACGTTTCGACTAAAGGCCTGAGCACTGGACCATCGGTCGAGTGAGCCCCTTTACCGGTAATGATCCGGACGCAGCGACATCCATGAAACAGGGAATTTTCCAGAAAATATTCGACCTTACGGGTAACCTCAGTCGCAATAACGCCATGCAGATCGAGACAAGCCTCCGGTGATCCGATACGCTGAACAAGTTTGCGGGCCTGCCTGCGCGTGCCGGCCGACTGCTGACCCTCTGTGACCGGGAGTTGCGGTTCGACAGTCGGTTCAAAAACAACCGGTAGAGGTAACGATTTCTCCAGAATATCATCCTGAACGGTTTGCCGAACGCCAAGCATCCCCATCGCCTGTTCAAACAGTTCTGGCTCGTCTTCCGAAGCCGGAGACGGCACTGCCGGGGGGATCTCAAGCGGTTTATTCTCTGGTTGTTTTTTTTCTTGCAAAGCAAAAACAGACAACCCCTTCAGCAGACTGAAGGGGTTGTTGAGATTCTCTGCTTTTTTTTTGATCTTTTTGGTCACGACACCTTACCGGCGAACGATCGTCTTGCGGCGACCAGTCATCGCTTTAGTCTGCTTTTTGATCAGCGCACCCTGACTTTCGAGATGAAACTGATACCAGAGGTCACCATAAGGCTGCATCTTCATTTTACGCCCTTCTTTAAGTGCAGCAAGATTGGCCGTCATATTCTCATGATCCTTGATTTTTTTCAGCCCTTTTTCAAGAGTGCTGATCGCTTTTTCTTTTTGTCCTGTTTTGTTCAGACAGAAGGCATAAAGCTCCCAGAGGATCGGTTCCTTCCTGGTCCCGATCAGAGCCTTGTCAAACGTTTCGATCATCTTGCTCGTTTTGTTTTTATGCATATAACAGATGGCGAGCATCCCCATAGCCCCCCAATGGCGGGTAAAACCTTTCTGCAAGTAGCCAAACGCTTTGGTAAAGTCGCGCTTCAGGTAATAGATCGATCCGATCTGAGCGTTAATCATCGCCTTGTGGTAGAACAACCACTTTGAATAGACAGCAGTCCCTTCGAGCGTCTTGATCGCCTTTTCAACTCGATTCGCCATCATATCCCGCTGCACAATTTCCATAACAGCCTGAATCTTCTTGGACAAGATGCGAAAAATGAGAAAGTAGAGGGCGACAGCAACCAGAAGCCCGATAGAGATAACATATGCAAGCGCCAGCCCAACCCCGTAATGAAGTCCGAGTCCAACGAGAGTCCCTGCAGCCAGAGCAATGAGTAGAGTCAACATAATATTCAGAATCCCTTTCAATCGATTTAGAGGGGAGAGTTTAGCAACCGGGACAGCAAAAGTCAAAGTCAATACTCACTCTGCAAACAATCATAAAAAGGGGCGATTCCTTTTTTAAGAATCACCCCTTTTTACAAAGATGTTAAAAGCCGCTCAGAATTTTGGTCCGGCTTGCGTAAAATCAAAATCGTCGCCATTTTTCATATATTTCTTGAAGTTTTCAATAAACATACCCGCCAATCGGTTGGCGGTAGCATCAAACTTCTCTTTATCTTCCCAAGCGTTGCGCGGGTTGAGAATGGCCGTATCAACCCCTGCCAGTTTTTTCGGAATATTCAAACGGAACCAGCGGGTCTGGTCAAATTCGGCACTCTCAATACTCCCATCCAGAATCGCATTGACACAGGCACGTGTCGCTTTAATGCTCATACGCGCGCCGACCCCGTAACCGCCGCCAGCCCAGCCGGTATTAACCAGATAAGCTTTCACTTCGTATTTCTCCATCTTTTCACCGAGGAGCTTGGCATAAACTGTTGGGTGCAGCGGCAAAAATGCTTCGCCGAAACAGGCAGAGAACGTCGCCTGCGGCTCTGTCACACCTCGTTCTGTCCCGGCGACTTTAGCCGTGTAACCGGAGAGAAAATAGTACATCGCCTGCTCTTTGGTCAGTTTTGAAACTGGAGGGAGCACACCAAAAGCATCACAGGTGAGGAAAATGATGCTTTTCGGATGACCGGCTTTCAGACTCGCTTCGTGGTTATCGATATGATCAATCGGATAAGAAACCCGAGTATTCTCGGTTTTGGCATCGTCGTTGTAATCGATAACGCCGTCATCGTCATATACAACATTTTCAAGCAGGGCGTCGCGCCGGATTGCGCCAAAGATCTCCGGTTCGTTCTCACTCGAAAGGTTGATGCACTTGGCGTAGCACCCCCCCTCAAAATTAAAAATCCCATCCTCATCCCAACCATGCTCGTCGTCGCCGATCAGTTTACGAGAAGCGTCCGTCGATAAAGTCGTTTTTCCCGTTCCGGAAAGACCAAAAAAGAGACAAACGTCGCCATCCTTACCGACATTGGCACTACAGTGCATTGAGAGGATTTTTCCCAGCGGCAGCCAGTAATTCATCATGGTGAAGATCCCTTTTTTCATCTCGCCGCCGTACCAGGTCCCGCCGATAATCGCTACGTTCTTCTCAATATTGAAGACTATAAACACCTCGGAGTTGAGCCCATGCTTTTCCCACTTCTCATTCACCAGATTACTGGCGTTGTAGATTGTGAAGTTCGGGGTGAACTGAGCCATCTCCTCCCCTTGCGGACGGATAAACATGTTTTTAACAAAATGAGACTGCCAGGCAAACTCGGTGATAAAACGAACCGACTTACGCGTTTTCTTGTTGGCCCCTGCAAAACCGTCAGTCACATAAATATCTTTTCCGGATATATACGCGATGACATCCGCATAAAGCTCATCGAATATCTCTGCAGAGATCGGCTTATTTATATTACCCCAGGCAATATTCTCCGCTGATGGAGATTGTTTGACAAAATATTTATCCTTGGGAGAACGGCCGGTAAACTTGCCGGTATCGACCATCATGGTTCCGTTTTTGGAAATATTTCCTTCCTTGTTACGGGACTCATGCACAAACAGCTCATCGTAGCTCAGGTTTTGATACACGTTGCCAACACTTTTAAGACCAAGGGTTTTGGCATCCAAGATTTTTCTCCTCGTTTTTCTTGTCTGCTCCATCTTTTTCACTATAACTTGATAGCGAAACCGCTGGCAGATATTGAATTAGGATAAAGCAATTACAGAAGGTTCTTACCCTCAACATTTTATCTTCAAACAAGACTGTTCATGAGAGGGAGGGACGTTAGCAAATTTAGCAAAAATATAAAAGCCCTTACCACGGTCAAAGTGAAGGGTGTAGCCGCGCAATGTTTAGCCAGACCAAAGATATCACAATTTAAAAACGGTTGTACTTCAGGCCACGCGGTTTTGTTTAATCGCTCAACCCGGTAGAGTCAAGTGATGGACAACACGATCGATACGCAGATGATCCAACGCTTCAGGCAACTGCCGATTCAGCAAAAACTGGGTATTCCCCGCCTGTAAAAGAGGCTGAGCTGTCTGCGGTGTCGTTAACTTGAAAACCGGGCCGCACCCCCCCGAACAAACCCCGTAGTCGCCGGGTTTACGCACCGGACAATTCCGGCTGGAAGTCACCATGGCATACGGCAGATGCAGACTCCCGACAAGCGGCTCAGGGAGCGGAGCAACCCCTTGCAAAAGATTATCGAGTTCAACGCGCATGACCCCCTGCTCGGCGAGATAATCGCGGGCTGCTGATTGATACCAGCGCCCCTGACGAAAGTAATCTAGTTCAGCTTCATTCAGACCGAGGTCAAGAATGCGTGGACCTCTTTTCTGCCCGGACAGGAGGCGTCCGACAACAAGAGTAACCTCTGCGCTGAGTTGACGAATCATGCGCACAGCACCGAGATCAGAAGCAAGAAGTTCATCACCTTCAATCAAAAGCGGCAAAAGTGTTTTGAGAACTTTTTTGAAAAAGGGGAGAAAGGTTTCATGCAGGATCGGCGTCGCAATTGTTACCGGCAGGCCGGATCGGTGCGCCGTCTCAATAGATTGGACTAGTGAGTCAAGAGGCGGGAAGCGCCAGGGACAGAATTCGGCGCCGAAATAGAGACGGGACCAGTCACCCGAGGGGATGACATCGGCAGTTGAAAGAAAGACTGCCTGCTGCAAGTCAACCACTCCCCTCGACCGTCCGGACGACCAGAGTTAACTTTTCACCGGGCTTAAGTAGGTGTGATTCAGAAAGATTGTTCCAGTTGCGAATTTGATGTGTCTCAATAGAGAACTGTTGACCTATCCCCCAGAGAGTATCCCCTGATTTAACCTGATAAACAATCTCACGTTCAGGACCGCTTGCCTGCGGCACTCTCTTCTGAGGCTGCTTTTTGTCTTTCCCGGCAGAAACAACCAGCTGTTGTCCGGGGCGAATCACATTGGTCCAACCGAGCCGGTTCCAGACCCTTAACTCTTTTTCACTGACACCAAAACGCCGGGAGATTGACCAGAGGCTATCGCCGCTACGCACCTTGTAGCGCTGTCGGCTGGAGCGGATGTAATCGTCTTTTAACTCGGAGATCGGCAGCGTTGTGTACCCTTTTTTCAGCGGAAGGACAAGGTCAGCGCCGACCCGCAGGGCACGTGGATCCCTAATTGAATTCAGAGAAATAATGTCACTGACACGGACACCATAACGATTTGCCAGAGCCTGCAGCGTATCGCCCTGTTTCAAACGATGATGCTTATAGTTAGCTCGATCATTTTTAGAGAGCGCAGAATACTGTTGGTTAAAATCCTCGGCAGTACCCGCCGGGATTCGCAGACGGTATTCAGAGATATCGGGGGGGGTCGACCAGCGCATCAACTCCGGGTTGAGAGTTTTAATTTCGTCGTAGTCAACCCCAACCATTTTTGCAACTATTTCCAGATCGGTTACACTCGGGATCGATACCGTTTCATAAGCAAACGGCTCCTGATATGCAAGGTCGGTAAATCCGTGTTTTTCCGGATCGCTGGCGATCGTCAGGGCGGCCATCAGCTTCGGTACATAATTCTTGGTCTCTGCCTGCAGATATTTACCGCGGCTCAGTTCCCAGAAATCGCGGCTGTTATAGCGTCTGATAGCACCACGAATTTTTCCGGGGCCAGCATTATAAGCAGCGACCGCCAGATACCACTCGCCATTAAATTGCCGATAAAGGTCTTTCAGAAACCGGGCGGCAGCACGCGTCGATTTTTCAAAATCCCGCCGCTCGTCCAGCCACCAGGTCTGCTGAAGGCCCATCATCTTTCCGGTACTGGCAATAAACTGCCAAGGACCGACCGCATGCGCCCAACTATAAGCACGCGTGTTAAAGCCAGACTCAACCATGGCCAGGTAGGCCAGGTCTCTGGGCAAACCTTCCTCTGCAAAGATTTCGCGCATCCGGGGCAGAAAACGGCTGGAACGTTCAAGCCAGCGCTGAAAGCCTCTGTTCCCGCGCGGGCCGCTGTAAAAATCGATAAAATGTTGAACCTTGGCGTTATAAACGACAGGGAAATCGTTTGATACTCCAACCTGAAGCACGGTCACCCCCTCGTCACGGGGGACGCTCGCTTCGTTCAGAGTCAGAAGAAAATCGTCTTCAATCGTCACCAGATCGATCATGCCGAACAGAAGCTGATCATCAATCAAAAGCTGACGACCGAGGGTCCCTTGCTCTGGCCGCCGGTAAAGATCATCGTCTAAAGGTGTGTCGGGAGCGGCACAGACCAAAAGGGGGGCTTCAACGGATGCCGGAACGACACTCAGACCCGTAGAAAGGCTGGCAAGGCAGCCAGCCAGCAAGGGGAAAAGCAGCAGAATAGTCAATCGGATCAAAAGATACAAGATCATTACCTCCATTTGGTGATACAGGCTAATAGAAATATTCACTCGCGTCAAGTTGTTGCACTCTTTGCGTTACACCCTTTCTTGACCCTTTATGCCCCCCCACCTCTTGCCAGCCTCAATCCTTAAATGAAGTCGATAAAAAAGATATCATTCAGCCCGCTTTACGAAGAACGGCAATACTCAAGCACCCTGCCATTCAAAACTGAACAGAACGTAAACTACTGTCGGAGCAGATAAATTCCCCGGCAGTTAATAAAAATAATGCCGCAATATGACAGCGAACCAGTGCCAATTTTTGTACTAATGGACCATTTGAACGACATCCAGAATCGACGACAACAGCATAACTTTTACTTTTATTTCTATGTCATTTCAAATCCTTGAATCATCCCTGTCTTATCTTGGTATTAAAGTTGCGATGGTGCTAAGCCGAAACATAAACCCCAAACAAAAAATGAAAGGAGAGCCGAAAACGATCCTCAATCACCGCGATATCGGACAACCAACCAAAAATGGAAAAAACAACAAAACGACTCCTGCTTTCTCTTCTTCTGCTGGCCGCAACTGTTATTCCGGCCACCGCTCAAACTGTCACCCTGACTTGGGACCAGAACACCGAAGCAGAGGTCAACGCTTACAAAATCTATTATCGGACTGACACTGCGACCTTGCCGTTTAATGGAACAAGCCTGGCAGAGGGGGCATCCCCGATCACAGTTTCAGGTTCAGCCTCCACGGCTCTCTCCATCAACCTCCCCGAGGATGGCAATATTTACTATTTTGCCGCCACAGCAGTGAGCAACTCAGGCGTTGAGAGTAGCTTTTCTGAGATCATCGCAAGCGAATGGATCCCCCATTTGCAAGCACCAGCCAAAAATGCAACAGTCGGTACGGCAGCAAACTTCAGCTGGGGACTGCCACCGTCAGGCTACAACGTCACCTACGAACTTCATTACGGCACAGATCCAAACCTGCGAAGCAACGCCGCCGCCACTATCGCCCCGAAATCGTTCACTGCCGGCTGGCCACAGCTCAAATTAAGCCTTATCGTCCCTCTGGCCATTCTATTCTCTTTACTGATGGCGATCAGAGCGGGGCGAACAAAGCGGATCTGGCGACCGATTCGCACAGGATTCTGTATCGGTCTCCTTATTCTGCAGGCCAGTTGCGGCGGTGGTGGTGACAGCGCACTCTCTACTGATCAGACAACACCCGCTGCAGACTCAACGTCCCCCGCAACCGCTCAACCACTTTTCACCAAGGTTGTGACCGGAATCTCCACGACCGGTTACGCGATAGATGATCTGCAGTCAGACAGCGTCTACTACTGGAAAATCGTCGCCATCGATAGTGACGGGTTCCCCTACGAAAGCATCACCCAGTCATTTACCACCGCTACAAACTAGAAAACCGCAGCCTCGATGAGCGCGCCCCCCTCCAGCCTTTACCGAGGGGGGTGCGCTTGCGTTGTCATCAGAATATTATGTTTTTTCATCAAATCGTAAAGTGTCGGGCGACTGACACCGAGTGAACGGGCAGTGCGTACAATGTTTTGTTCCCGTTCAAATGTCGACAAAATCATTTTCCGTTCAACATCTGCCCGCGCCTCATACAGAGTCTCCCCGGCAATGATGCAGACCTGTTTTTCCTGAAAGTCGTCCGACGATTGACCCTCTTCTTCTGAAACAACGTCAAAGCCGAGCGACGTCGGTTCGATCACCGGTCCGTCAGTCATTACAACCGCTCGCTTAACTTTATTTTCCAACTCACGTACATTCCCAGGCCAGTTATAATCGAGCATAATGCGAATCGCATGCGAACTGAAAGAGCGGACCCGCTTATTGTATTCAGCAGCGTACTGACGTAAAAAAAGATGTGCCAACAGAGTAATATCATCACCTCGCTCACGCAGCGGCGGCAAAGCAATAGTGATCACACCGAGACGATAATAAAGATCTTCCCGAATCCGTCCATCGGCAACGGCCTCTTCCACATTGATATTCGTCGCCGCAATGACCCGCACATCAACAGGGATGTCGTAACGCCCCCCGACCCTCTGCAATACTCTTTCCTGAAGAAACCGCAGAAGTTTTATCTGCAGTGCCGGTGGCATCTCTCCGATTTCGTCAAGGAGTAAAGTCCCGTTATCCGCGAATTCCAGTTTACCACGGACTCGACAAAACGCCCCGGTAAACGCACCTTTTTCATGCCCGAACAACTCCGATTCGAGAAGGGTTTCGGGTATCGAGCTACAATTAATCGGCTGAAACAGTTCCGACCGGCGCTGGCTCAAAGCGTGAATCGCCCGGGCAACCATCTCTTTACCGGTGCCACTTTCACCAACCAGCAACACCGGCACAGTCGACGAGGCGACTTTACGCACGGTGGCAAAGACCTCAAGCATAGAATGGGACTGGCCAAACAGACCTGCCAAAGCTTGCTGTTTAAAAGATTTGGCATGCAACTGCCGGTTCTCCTCCTCTAACTGGGCTAACTGAAAAGTACGCTGCAAGATGATCCGCAACTCACTCAGTTCAATCGGCTTGGAATAGAAATCGTAGGCGCCAAGTTGCACCGCTCGTCGTGCATACGCTCTATTGTCCTGCCCGGTCACAACGATAATTTTACTACTTGGTGCTATTTCGAGCATCTCCTCCAGAGTTCTAAACCCTTCATCTACCACCATGTCATCAGGTGGAAGTCCAAGATCAAGAAGTACGGCCTGCGGCTTGTGCAGCTGAAAAACAGACAACGCTTCGATACGATCTTCAGCAAACAACAGCCGATACGATTTACCCAATCCCCATTCGAGTTGTTTTCTGATTTTGGCGTTATCATCAACAATCAGCAATTTATCCATTTGCTTAAACCTCTGCAGTTAAGATTGACGGCAGATAAACCCGAAATTCACTCCCTTTACCAATGGCACTATCAACTTCAATCCGACCACCATGTGCCTCGACAATCTGACAACAGTGATAGAGACCGATCCCCAAGCCACCTTCCTTTGTTGATGCAAACGGACGAAACAGATTCTCGGCAATAAAGTCAGCAGACATGCCACACCCATGATCGCGACAGATCAGCAGGGGACCAGTTTCATTGCAGATTTCAACCGTAATACTACCCCCCCTACCTGAAGCTTCAATCGCGTTCAGAATCAGATTTGTGACCACTTTTTTTATTTCGTTCCGGTCAATCATCACTTCAACATCAGCGCCTGATAGACGAACTCTATCGCTATTGATTTCCGCAAGGGTTTCGGTCACCAACCGTTTAAGATTATACACCTCACAGACTAAAAGATTTGATTCACCAATATTTTTCAAACGCCCGATCAAGCTGTTCATCTGGCCAACAGTGCTCGCAAGCGTCTCAATCATGTCATCTTGAAACCTTCGATCAGTAATCAATTCACGACCATTTTCCACCATCAGCGAGAGAATCGATCCCAGGTTTTTAAGATCGTGCATAACAAAGGCAGAGACCTTGCCGACCGCCGCCATCTCACGCTGCTCAGCCAGTTGTCGTGAGAGTCGCTCGTTGAACAGAACGGCAGCGACCTGATGGCTGAAAATTTTCATCAGATCATAATCCTCATAAATGACCGGTTCGTCAGTATTGATTCGCCGGCAAAGAGCAACCACCCCGCCAAGCTCTTCACCAAAAAAAATCGGCACGATAAACTCAATATCGTGACGCTTCAATAACTGCGAATCAGCATCCGAAAGCTCGGCTGCATTTTCCGTCAAATTCAAGACCCACTGTTTCGTTTTTAAAAAAATACCAAGAGAGCTTTGCAGATCGATCCGGTCCGGCATTTTCCCTCCGGAATTTACAGCAACCGCTGTCAGTAAAGTCTCTTTACTCTGGGCCAGGTAGAGACCACCACCCAGCACGGCAAAAGTCTGGCAATAAATTTCGACAATAACGGTGTAGAGAGATTCTACATCACGGGCTGTCGTCAATCGGCTCGTCATCTTCATCCAGAGCAGACGGTAATCGTACTTTTGCTCATAAAAATTCTTATGTAAAAATACTTTAGTCTTGCGCCGCATTGATTCAGACAAAAGCAACAACAACAGCGCTACCCCACTAAACAGAGAGAGGCTAAGCAGCAGAGCACGACTGAACGCAGGGCCGAGGTAACGCAGCCCTTCACCCACCAAGCCGACAAAAACAAGGTAGCCAAATACAACCACCAGAATAATAGAGTGAAAAGCGGCCGCTGGCGATAACGTCAGCCGAACCGGATACCGCCGACGCAAACGAGCAAAAAGAAACAGCATGAGACCCAAAACAATTGCAGCGAGTCGCGCAGGAACCAGAGTCATATCGAGGGTTCGGTAAAGCAGCGCCTGGTTATAATAAATCAGCTGCATCGCCATGATCGAACCGATACCGAGCAGTTCAAATTTCATACACCAACGATCCCGGCGTGCAAGTGCAGCATACGATCGTTCCAGCATCACCAGCGCAACGAGAAGGTAAACAGAGATCAGAAAGTAAAAAAAGAACCCGGTCGGTCCAAGAAACAAAAGATATTCCGATCCGAAATCAGGGCTGAAAATCAGCGTATGCAGATCCGGGATAAGTGCCAGAGCAAGAAGGATAACCCCTCCTGTCCAGAACAGCCCTCCTGGAATCGGACGCTTACGCAGGCTCCCTCTGGACTTAAATGACGCGTAAAGAACCCAACTCGCCGGCAACATCGCCTCGCAAACAAATACGAACGGTTTAATCTTCAGCAAGTTTTCCGGGTTTTGTATCAAAAAGAGATCAAGCAACTCTATCGCAGCGGTCAGGAGCAGAGCCATAACAAGTGGCCACTCCCGATGCGAAGAGGGAGGACGAAGCAGAAGATAGATGGACGTACCGGCAAGCAATGAGACCGCACAAAGGCTCAATATTAAGATTGAATTCTGTCCCATATATCAACCTGCTATTTAACGCTGCGAAGGTGCCCACATCACCATCCGATTGCCACTCAGATATCGCCACCAGGCGACCAGAATCGAGAGATTCACGGTCATAAAATAGAGGGGAATTTTCAGTAAAATCTGCGTCGGAGTCTCTCTCTGACGCCACGCATAAAAAGCAGCGGCGTAAAAAGCCGCCTGTCCCAGAAACAGGAGTAAAAACAGATCCGAAAAGTTTATCAGCAAAAGGTTTGATATCAAGGCGAGCAACAAAAAGAGAGGAACCAGCCAGCGGAGCAGCTTGTGACAGAAAAACTGGTAGGCAAACAGGCCGTAGCGAAACGGATTCAAAAACTCGAGATTCCGGAAATAGACCGTCAAGCCGCGCAAGACGGTGCGGACCTTGCGGTCGAATTCTTTATTGCTGTCGGCGATATCCGGGTAATAGCCGATCACCGCCGGATCACTGATCCCGCGCAGACCGAGCTTCATACTGTTGAGCACGGTTCGAAAATCACTCTGCATCTCGGCAGAAAAGTCGGCACAAACCTTACGACGTGCAGCAAAAAAAGAACCGCTCAGGCCAACCAGTGAGTTGACCCGCGATTCGAGCCCTCGCAGCCACATCTCATAACGGACATAAAACCCCTCACCGCACGACTTGCCGTCATGGCCGACAATTCGATCAACACTGCTGACGCAACCGACAGTCGGATCGGCGAAATTGGCTGCTATCGCCCGCAGGCCGTCGGGTAGAATAATCGTTGCGACATCGGAGAAGGCTATGATTTCACCGGTCGCCACGGCCACCGCCTCGCGCTGGGCATTCTCCTTACCACCCCGCCGCCGAACCTCAAACAGGTCGATGCCACGATCAGCATACTCGGAGACAATACTGTTGGTTGCATCGGTTGAACCATCGGAGGCGACCAGGACCTGCAGCCGGTTGCGCGGATAATCGATGCCCAGGGTGTTCTCCAACTTTTCCCGGATCCGCTTCTCTTCGTTATGGACAGTGATGATCAATGTCATCGACGGTAGATAGTCACCTTTTGCAACAGCTTGAGAACGGAACAAAGAGACCACTTCGAGCGACAGCGGGTAGCCGAAATAAGCCCAGAAAATCAGGAAGAGAGAACCGGTTAAAACAAGCGTCAACATGAAGACAACCCCCTGTGAAAAAGGTAATTTTGAGTTCAGGCAAGAAGGTCACGGTAAATTTGGCAGTAGTGTGCCCCCATGCTCTGCGCGGAAAACGAACCTCGGATTTTTTCACGCGCAGCCTCGCCTATCCGTCTGCGAACAGTTGCATCGCGTAACTGCAAAAGTGGTTGAGCAAATGATTCCGGACGGCGGTCATTGACCAGAAAGCCGTCGACTCCGTCCGTAATGATCTCACCGATGCCACCAACATTCGGTGCAATCACCGGCAGGCCATACGCCATCGCCTCAAGGATGCTCATCGGAATTCCTTCGTGCTCGGATGTATTCAAATAAACATTGATGCTGCTATAAAATTCATTGATATCATCCCGGTGCCCCGGCAGAGTAAAGACCCCTTCCAGCCGGTGTTGGGCGATCTTCTGCTCGATCTTCGACCGCTCTGGTCCCTCTCCGATCAGCTCAAAGCGCACAGCAGGTTCGTCCGTAAACACTACTTGAGCGATCTCAACCATTAACGGAAAATTCTTGACCGGAAACAGCCGTCCGGCGGAGCCGACAACCAGAGAACTCCCATCTACCTGCGAAGTGCAAGTTTTTGGGAGATTGATGCCATTATTCACAACAGAAATCCGTTCGGCGGGGATGCCGCAATCGGCTTTTAAGTAGTCACTGATGTTGGCAGAAACCCCGACGACCTTGTCAAACCGGGTGCGCAGCAGCAACCGGTTAAACTCTGCAACCAGCCGCCCTTTTTTGAAGCTTTGGTGTGAGCCGGTATCCGGCATGCCATGTTGTGTGGTCACCAAACGGATTGGCCGACGACCACGACTCGCCAGATACGCCAGTATATTTTCCTTATAACGATGGGAATGGATGATGTGGGGTTGGTGGCGGTTGATCAAGCCGCGCGTGGTTGATAACAGCTGCAAAAAAGTACTATTCCGCTCGGCAGCGACAGTCAGATCAACAGGTAATCTTCCGAGCTTATCCGCGAGAGTCCCTTCGTTCAAAAGATACACGAAGAGCTCAAGCTTCGGATAATCGAGCATCTCGCGTACCAGATTATAGGCCATCACCTCCGCGCCAGCCCAAAGGTCACCTGAAATAATATATAAAACCCTCACCAATCCCCCAGCGCGGCAAACAGCTTCATAATCTCACTGCTTAAATTCTTGTCACATAATATCTATACGCAAAATTTGTACTTACCGATTTTAAAAAATCCCCTAATCTTTTTGTCACTATTCAGCACCTGCGAAAAAATTGTCATTCCCGAGGAGGTAATCGGGAATCCAGCTTTTAAAGCCAGGGATCCTTTATAGAATCTTTATTGGAATGACAGGCTTTCTTATGATTCTTAATAGCACTGACTAGTTAAATCTTTTTTATTAAAAGTTTATTGGTGACATAAGAACCAATGCAAACAACATCGCCCCTGGAAGCTAAGGACAGGGAAGAATGGTACGAGAGTCTTCTCCTATCCCCCCCTCAGACAGAGTCACCCTTGCATTCAAGATGACAGAATCGCCAGATGTGAAGACCGAATCGCAGATCAGCAGATATTGGTCAACGAACAGGATCTGTGCCAGTTGCTGATAAATTGTACTGAGATGCCCCGCAAGCAAGGTATCGAAATACTGACCTCCAGTATCATTCGCCAACGAGTTAATTCCTTCTTCATCCACGCCAGTCCCAATCCCGATAGTAAATACTGGAACTCCGGTTGATATGGCATAATTCTTCACCTCAAAAAATGTGTGCTCAGAAGTTGCATCACCTTCATTTATGTATTCAACTCCATCTGTCAATAAAATCACAGCTCTGCGAGCATCATGTTGAAAAGACAAATCTTCCACAGCTTGATAGATAGCGTCATAAAGTCGTGTAGATCTGCCATAATCCCAGGCCTCTTCAACTTTATCGATCAGAAGCGCTTTACCAGAATCATCGCCCGCTACAAACGGTTGCACAACCTCAACGGCCGAGTCAAATTTAACAATTTCTGCACTATCGCTAGGGCTGAGCTGATTAATGAAGTGAATCACGCCCTCTTCCATACCTAA
>JACUTX010000339.1 GCA_014859615.1 Desulfuromonadales bacterium
CGCAAGGTTTTGACGGGTCAGCAAGGCGCGATTTTTGTTGCCTGGCCGTAGCTAAACGGCTGAAATTGGAACGGAGCTGACGCGGCAAAAAATAATCAAGATCCGAAAAATTATGGGTGACACGATACTTATGTTGCGCCAGTTTAAAGTTTGCAAGATGAGGAATTTACCCATGCCCGAGAAATTGGTTGAGATTTTTAGTGATGGTGCCTGCTCCGGTAATCCGGGCCCCGGTGGATACGGCACGATTGTCCGTTGCGGTCAGCATGAAAAGGAGTTCTCCGGCTATGCCCCGGAGACCACCAACAACCGGATGGAACTCCTCGGTGCTATCGCCGGTTTCGAGGCATTGACCCGCCCCTGCAGAGTCCAGATCACGACCGATTCACAATATGTAAAAAAAGGGATGACCGAGTGGGTCGAAGGGTGGATCAAAAAAGGGTGGAAAAACAGCCAGCGCAAAGATGTCGCCAATCGCGATCTCTGGGAGCGTCTGCTGGCGGCAACCCGACAGCACGATGTTGAATGGCACTGGGTACGTGGCCATGCCGGTCATGCCGAAAATGAACGGTGCGATGAACTTGCCCGGACCGCCATTGCAGACGGGCGCGGGAAGTAAAATCAGGGCATATCTGATCTTATTTCGGATCAATATCTGTTCTTTTTCATCTTGCCTATTAAGACAAGGGAGTTGTGCGATGAAACAGATCTTCTTCTGTGCGAACCTGATTCTGCTGATGCTTTTGTTTGCAGAAACGGCTTCGGCCGAACGCCGCTACTTTCTTGAAGAGGTAGAGATCACCATACCCGACAGCTGGGTCGATATCGGGTCACAACTCGATTTTCTAACGGATAAACAGAAGATCGCGGCGTACAGACAGCGATCGGCAGAGGGGAGTTTGCCGTTGATTCGTATCATCGAAGTCGCAGCCCCTGGGGATGAACGCGGAATGTTGAGCTTTTCGATCAGACCGTGCTACCGGGGAGATTGTCCAGCACCGGAGGCGTTGCAAGTGCTGAATAAAAACAGCAAAACCACACACCAGAATCTGATCACCAACGACGGGGGGAAACTGCTGCAGGACTATGGCGTATCGACTGAAAAAGGGTGCGGCGGATTCTTTGTCAGTCGGGGACAAAAAATCAAGGCACCGTTTGGCGGCATCTTCATCTCCAAAAGCAAATCGTTCTACAGAGGCAATTATGTCATTGATGTATCGATCGGCTATGCTGAAGCTTCCGCCGCTGAAGTCATCGAGCGGACCGAAGCAGGCCTGAACAGCTTCAGATGCCGAACCAACCAGCGTTGAGATCATGGCAGATAGGCACCACCAAACATCAGTTCCAGCGATATCGCCAGTGACGGCTCCGGCTTAAAATCATTGCTCCGCTCAAACTGCAACTGTGGAGAGACCTCAAAAAAGACCCAACCGCGATGAATATTTCGTCGCAAGCGTATATTCAAGAAATAATTTGTATCCTGCCATTTTGGTTCCCGTTCAAAATCGACCCCGGCCACATAAGCAAGAAGATTGCGTCGGCCGACCGGATGTGAAAACTGCAGGGCCTCCTGCACAAAAAGATTACTCGATTCTTCTGCACGCCAGACCACTCGGCTACTTGAACGAAGGCGCTGGCCGCGTCCTGTATCGCGTTCAAAATCGACAACAACAGGAAACTCATAACCGCGCGAATTGTACCAGACCGGGGAGAGCGTTGTACGCCAGAGCCACTTCTTTGCGAACACCTGCTGTCTTCTTAATCTCACCTTGAAAAACGGATCGATCGGTGCACGGAACTTCAAACCGGGCTGCAGGCGAATATCCCATAAATCCCGTTCAAGGAGTATCAACTGCAAAGAGACAGCCGGATCGAGATCATTATAGGTGTCGGACAGTCTGCCGCCGCTGATAACCGTACCGGGCAGAACCGGATCCTCTTCGCCGGAGACGAGAATATGCAACCGGTCATTCAGGTTGTCAAGATGTAGTTTGGCCCGTATCCGACCGTCAAAAGTTATCTCCCCACCTTTGCCGTAGACCAGACTGCCGCGAACCTGCAGATAGGTTCCGCTCACCTCCTCGAAAATTCGATCATCTCCGAAGACCGAATCGATACGATCCGATAATTTTTCAATGTTTTGAGAAAAATAATGATGCGTGGCATCAAACAGATGGATGCCGGGGAGAAATAATTCCGGTTCAATATCGGCCGCTTCATTTGTCTGCGCCTCGCTGAGCGCATCGGGATCACCGCTCGTGGCAGAAATTGCCGGCGTTT
>JACUTX010000340.1 GCA_014859615.1 Desulfuromonadales bacterium
AAACTCTTTATGTTGAATTGTCGATGGAGAAAGTTTAGACAATGTTTGAAAAATAAAGAGTTTGATCGCGCAACCTGCTGGAATTTATTGATGGTTTCTTGCACTTAGCTCAAAATCAGCATATTATCCCCCCTTAAATAAGAGGCTTGCGAAAAGAAAGATTCAACCGGGCGGATCTTTTGCAAACGTTCCAAAAAGCTTATCCCCGCAGCAGTTCTAGTCAGGAGAGAGTCACTAACAGCTGAAAACAATGGATCCCCGATTAAATCACTTAAGGGATGACAATATTTTGCAAGAGGTTCGGATCTCCGGGGAAAAGGCGTTCCATGTAACTCTGCGGTTCGCGAGTTTTTTACTACGTCATTAAATAAAGAGGAGTTAAAAACGGTGCAGCAGCTGTTTAAAGAGATCCTGACATCCCGGGTTTATGAGGCGGCGGTTGAAACGCCTCTTGAGGAGTCAGCCTGGTTGTCGGAAAGAATGGGGAACCGGATTCTGCTGAAACGTGAGGATCTGCAGCCGGTCTTCTCGTTCAAATTGCGGGGTGCTTATAACAAAATTGCGCATCTTGATGCGTCTGAACTTGAAAAAGGTGTTATCACCGCTTCGGCTGGCAACCATGCCCAGGGCGTTGCTTTTTCGGCCCGGCAGCTCGGGATTCCGGCTCTGATCGTGATGCCGGTGACCACCCCTCAGATCAAGGTGGCGGCTGTGAAGGCGTTCGGGGCTGAGGTGATTCTGTTTGGAGATAACTATTCAGAGGCGGCGGATCATTGTGACCAGCTCCGCGAGGAGCGCGGGATGACTTTTATCCACCCGTTTGATGATGATCTGGTGATTGCCGGTCAGGGGACAATTGCCGATGAGCTGTTGCGACAGACAGCTGGCAAACTCGATGCGGTTTTTCTCCCGGTCGGCGGCGGGGGGCTGATCGCTGGTGTCGCTCTCTATCTGAAGACCCTCTGTCCGCATGTTAAGGTGATCGGCGTCGAGCCTGAGGATAGTGACGCTATGTCCCGTTCGCTTGCAGCTGGTCATCCTGTTTGTCTCGATACGGTCGGAATCTTTGCTGACGGCGTGGCGGTGCGTGCTGTGGGGCGCCGGACGTTTGAGCTTTGCCAGAAGTATGTTGATGAGATTGTTCGGGTCGATACCGATGCGATCTGCAGTGCTATCAAGCAGATCTATCAATCGACCCGCTCTATTGTGGAACCGGCCGGAGCATTGGCGGTCGCCGGTCTCGAAAAATATATTCTTGAGAAGCAGATCACCGGTCAGACGCTGGTCGCAGTCAATTCCGGTGCAAATATGAATTTCGAGCGTTTGCGTTATGTTGCTGAGCGGACGATGAGCGGTGAACGCCAGGAGGGGCTGTTTGCGGTGACGATCCCGGAGCGGGCGGGGGCACTCAAAACTTTTTGTAACGATATTGTTGGCGATCGGAATATTACGGAATTCAACTATCGGCTGGCCGACCGCAGCGGGGCGCATATTTTCGTCGGGATTACTGTCCGTAATGATCTGGAGCGGGAATCATTTTCGAAACAGTTGCACGAGAGTGGCTATCTGCACACGGATCTGACCACAAATGAACTGGCGAAAACGCACGTCCGTTACATGGTTGGCGGGCGCTCGGCGGTGGTGGGGCGCGAAGTTCTTTATCGCTTCTGGTTTCCGGAAAAGCCGGGAGCGTTGTCGCGTTTTCTTGGCTCAATGGGGGCCGACTGGAATATTTCACTGTTTCATTATCGACATCAGGGGGGCGATTTTGGCCGGGTACTGATCGGGCTCGAAATTCCTCAAGGGGAGGAATATTCCCTCCCTGAGTTCTTGAGTAATCTCGGTTATCGCTACGTCTGCGAATCGGATAATCCGGCTTTTAAACTCTTTTTGTGAGAGGGAACATGACCCGTTCTGCCCCCGAAAAACTGATTTTAATTGTTGATGATGATGTTCTGATCTGTCAGCTGCTGACCGATATTCTGGAGGAGGCCGGATTTACCGTAGCGGTTGCAGCGAACGGGGTTGAAGGGCTCTCTTTTCTCGCCCATACCCTTGTGGACGGTATTGTCTGCGATCTGGTTATGCCGCAGATGGACGGCCTTCAGTTCTGTCAGAAGGTTCGTTCAGAGAGTCGTTTTTCAGCCCTGCCGATCATCATGCTGACGGCAAGAACTGATCTTGAAGCGACGGTCAATCCGTTTCAGGTCGGGGTGGATGACTATCTGATCAAACCGGTCGACGCCAGAGAACTTGTGGCGCGC
>JACUTX010000054.1 GCA_014859615.1 Desulfuromonadales bacterium
GGACGGGGGGACGTTGTTGCTTGATTGCTTTAGTGTGATCTGTTAGGCTCTCCTTATGCCCAGACAACCCCGCTTAGACATCCCGGATCTGCTGCACCACGTTATTGTGCGTGGCATTGAGCGCCGGGTGATTTTTACGGACAACACCGACCGCAACAACTTTGTCGATCGTTTGCGGCGACTGCTGCTGGAAACCAGCAGCGTCTGTTATGCCTGGGCACTCGTCCCCAACCATTTCCACCTGCTACTGCGCCCTGGCTCCAAAGGCTTATCCCATCTGATGCGCAGGCTGCTGACCGGTTATGCGGTTGCTTTCAACCGGCGCCACAACCGCAGTGGCCACCTGTTTCAAAACCGCTACAAGTCAATCCTGTGTGAGGAAGACACCTACCAGCTGGAGTTGATCCGCTATCTCCATCTTAATCCGCTACGCGCCGGACAGTGCACAACCCTGCAAGCACTCGACCAATTTCCCTGGAGTGGCCATGCAGAAATACTGCGAAACCAACCCGGCGTTGGTCTGGCTGCGGATGAGGTTCTCTCGCTCTTTGGTCGCCGGAAAGGCTCTGCACGCATAGCTTATCGGCAGTTCATCGAAGATGGCCTGTCCATGGGCAAGCGCCTCGACCTCACCGGCGGCGGCTTGTTACGCAGTCGGCAGGGAGGTGGCGATGCAGAGGTTGAGGATTACGACGAGCGGGTGTTGGGGGGTGGCGACTTTGTCGCCGGTCTGCGTCAAAACGGGTTACTGGAGACGCCGTCACGGCAAAAGATCGAACTGCCGACTCTGGAGCAGACAGTCTCCACCTATTATGACCTGCCACACCTGCGGCACCGTGGGCGGCAGAACAGGGCCGCGCAGGCGCGGGCGGTTTTTTGCTATTGTGCCATATATTTGCAAGGTTACAGCGGTGCAGAGGTCGGTCGCTATTTGAACATCGGCAAAGCCTCGGTCAGCCGCGCGCTGCCGAAGGGCGAGGCCGCCATCGGCAGAGATGATGTCCTTTTTCGGTTAGTCGATAAACTGCTAAAGCAATAAAGCAACAACGTCCCCCACAGTAAGAACGATCAACTAAGTATGGTGTCTCCTTAATTGCCGGGTCGTTTTTTTGATACGTGGGCCAATAAAGCCTTTGCGGCCGCAGAGCGACCCAAAAAAACAGCTATTTATCTGGAAATCTTTCATCAGAAATAAAACCGGCGGAGCTATAAAGCTCCGCCGGTTTTAATTGAAAGTACACTCTATTCTGGATAGATCAGACCACCGTCTCCATCGCCCAGACCCCGCAAGGGCAGATCCCGGCGCAGATGCTGCAGCCGATGCAGGCGTCATCGTCCGAGACGTATTCGAAACTGCCGTCGGTATTCTCTATCCGACGGATCGCCCCTTCCGGACACGCTTCGAGACACATGCTGCAGTCGCGACAGGTGCCACAGGAGATGCAGCGCAGGGTTTCATCCCTGGCGTCGGTGACGCAGAATTTTCCGCGGTTACGCGGCTTGAACAGCTCCTTGGAGAGGCAGCTCTGATTGATCATCTCCGGCTTGACGATCGGCGTCAGCTCCTTGCCGGCGAGCAGATCGTCGATATACCGGGCCGCCTCCTGGCCGGTGCCGATGGCGTGGGTCAATAGACCCGGAGCGGTCGTATCGCCAATGGCGAAGACTCCAGGCGCCTTGACCGACTGCCCGCAGGCGTCGACATCCATCATGCCGCGATCGGTCAGCCACTCATGCGGAACATAAGAGAGATCAGGACGTTCGCCGATAGAGATGATCACCATATCGGCTTCAATCAGTTCGCCGTCTTTGGTGTAAAGCCCTTCTTCTGTGATCTTCTCGGTCAAGACCGGCCAGCGGACTTCACCGCCGAGCGCTTTGACATGGTCGATTTCATTCTGAAACGCCGCCGGTCGCTGCACATCGATAGCGGTCACCTTCTGTGCGCCCATGGCGTAAGCACCGAGACAGACGTCCATCCCGGCATTGCCGGCACCGATCACAACCACACGCTTGCCGACTTTCGGCTTTTTACCGGCGTTCACCGCTTTAAGAAAAACGAGCCCCTTGACCAGCCGTTCGTGACCGACAAATGGGATCACCACCGGGTTGTGTGCGCCGGAGGCGATGACGACCGCGTCATTCTCTTTCTCTATTTTTTCGAACAGTTTCGAATCGACCTGACAGTTCGCCTGAACATTGATGCCAAGCGCTTTAATCCGGCTGATTTCAGCGCTCAGGGCATGCTCCGGGAGTCGCCCGGTCGGGATGACCTGACGCAGCTTACCGCCGACATCCTTATCCGCCTCGTAGACGGTGACCTGATGGCCGGAGAGGCGGAGCTGCCAGGCGGCAGAAAGACCACCGGGACCGCCGCCGATCACCGCAACTTTTTTACCGCTGTCCGGTTTAGCTGCAGGCGAGGCGGCATCGAGGGAGAGGCGACCGAGTTCTTTCATCCCGACCGGCTTATCGATATAACGACGGCTGCAGGCATCCATGCAGAGGTTCGGACAGACTTCGCCGCAGACGCTCGACGGGAACGGCGAATAGTGCAGAACCAGTTCGAGCGCTTCCTTGATTTTTCCCTGCCGCAGCAGGTTGATCCGGTCCTGGGTCGGGATGTTCGACGGACAGGCGACCTGACACGGTGCGCCAAAACGCTTATCCTGCCAGTGTGGAATCTTCAACCGATTCGCACCGACGTTGACCAGACCGGCGACATGGCGGTAGTCGTCGGAGATGATATCACCGAAGATCCCCCCTTCGACCCACTTCTGCTCGTGGAACTCACGCATCGAGATGCGGCTGAGAATGTTGCGTTCTTCATACGACTTGGCAACAACCTTCTTCCATTCGGAAAAGTCGGTCAGCTCTTTGAACAGCTCGGCCCGTTCGATCTTGCCAAGAAAAACCGGCATGTTGTCGATCAAAAACGCCCGGTCGAAGTCGTCGAGATCAAGCAGCCAGACATCGTTCGACAACCCTTTGACCGGGCCCCGGACATAAATCGTCCCACCGACCATCCCCATACAGGCGCGGTCACCGAGGACCGAATCAAGATCCATACGGCCGTAGCCGCAGATTACCGCAGTGCCGCCCCCCATAAATTCAAAAGAGAAAGAGCCGGTATTCTTCAACACCCAGAGTTGCGGCGCATCGTAGGCCGGGTCATGCTTCATCAGCGAGCCGGAACGGGTACCGACCCGACCGGCGACGTAAATCCGCCCCCCCGCCGCACAGTGGGCGGTGGTGTCGCCACCGTCACCGAGAATCGTCAGGGTCGCGCCGGAATTGAGCCAACCGGCATCAGCACAGGCGCTCCCTTCCACGACAATTTCGGTCCCGTCGAGGCCAAACGATCCAACCCGTTGCCCCGGATTCTTGACCCGGAATTTAAGCGGTGTGCCGTCTTCGGTCCACAGCGGACCGCCGATATTGTGATGCCCGGAGGAGAGGACTTCAAATTCAGTCTCCCCTTGCTCAAGCTGCACGTAAAGCTCCTGCAGCAACTGTTGCGTCGAAATCCGCTTACTATTTTGATCAAAACCAGCAATTTTTACAGCCATGGTCACTTCTCCTTAACAGACATACTGAATCTGGAGCTTATCGGCGACGCCCTTGTCGGTTGCCACCAGGGCATCGGAGCGACCGACCGGCAGGGATGAGTTGCCGATCGGGGCCATCAGCTTCTTGAACTCCTGATCCATGGCCAAAAAGTAATTGACGATATTCTGCGCCACCCGCTCAGGATCGAGGCGGTGAACCAGCGCCGGCTCCTGGGTGGTGATGCCGACCGGACAAAGACCGGTGTTGCAGGCGTTGCAGCGCCCCTGATCGTTGCCAACACAACCGGCCATCTGCAGAATCAGCTTGCCGGTGAAGACGCCGTTGGCCCCCAGCGCGATCATCTTGAAAGCATCGGCCGCCAGGTCACCGGTCTTGCCGAGACCACCGGCCGCCCAGAGCGGAATCTGTCCCTGCCGACCCTGCGCCGTCGCCGCAAGGTAACAATCACGCAGTTTGGAGACGATCGGGTGCCCGGTATGGTCGAGAGAGACCTCATGCGCCGCTCCGGTGCCACCGTCGATACCGTCGAGAAACAGGCCGCCGACGATATTGTACGGATCGCGGACGAGGTTGTTGTAAACGCTGACGCTGGTCGCCGACGCCGCCACCTTGATGGCAACCGGCACACGAAACTTGAACGCCGCGTTGAAAGAGAGGAACATCTTCTGCACACTCTCCTCGATCGAATAGAGCCCCTGATGGTTTGGCGGTGAAAGGAGATCCGCTTTGGGAACCCCGCGAATCGCCTGAATATGCTCGGCGACCTTGTTGGCCTGGAGAAGACCGCCGTCACCCGGCTTCGCCCCCTGCCCGATCTTGATCAGAATCCCGGCCGGATCTTCAACCATGTGCGGCATCGCCTTGACGATCCGGTTCCAGCCAAAATGCCCCGAGGCGATCTGCAGAATCATGTATTTAAGGTAGCGGCTCTTGAGCAAGCGAACCGGCACGCCCCCTTCACCGGAACACATCCGGACCGGGATCCCGCACACTTCGTTCAGATAGGCGGTCGCCATAGCGACCGCTTCCCACATCCGCCAGGAGAGAGCCCCGATCGACATGTCACCGATAATGACCGGATAGATCCAGCGAACCGGCGGCGTTAGCGCATCGGTCTTCAGCTGACCGAGATCATCCAGAGAAAACGGCAGCTTTTTCGGCGGGAGAATCCGACCGAATGGCGCCAGCAGATCAAAGGTATGACGCTGGGCATCGAGGCTCGGGTCGGTCATCTGCGATATCCGGCCGACACGAATCCGGTCGAGGGTCCGCGAAGTCGCTTCGAGGTTCTTTCGCCCCCCCCGCTTGATCGAATCACCACCGAGACAGCGGGTAACGACCGGGTGCCGGGTATCGGGATTACGCTCCGGGCGGATCGCATCATTCGGACAGACTTTTTCACAGCTGCCGCAACCACGGCAGTAATTTTTGATTGACCTGACCTGCATGATCACCGGCACGGCCGAAAAACGCTGTTTCGGTTCCGGAAATTCGCTTTCGGAAAAGACCATCCGCCGCCGCTCAACCTTGGCCTCAATCGCCCGGAACGAACAGGTTGCCACGCACGACCCGCACAGGGTGCAACGGCTGGCGTCGTAGCGGACCTTCCAGTAAAGATCGTTCGGCGTCACATTTTGAACTTTCATTGCCTCCATCGCTGCACCTCCAGATCGTTATTGATGGCAACGATTTCCCGTTCATGGGGGTAGATATCATCCTCCCAGTTTCGGTCAGGGAGGATTTCGTTGATCCCGCAGACCTCCGAAGAGAGGACCACCATCCGCTCATCACGCCCCAGAACCACCGGCCGCAGCTTCTTGGCGTCGCAGCAGGTAAACATGCTGTTATCGGGGAGCACTCCGATGATGGTGTTCGGACCGTTAATTTCAAGATGCGCCAGCGACTGTCGAATCGCCAGCAACTGCTGTTCATCGTCGCGGCCGCTGATCTCATCAAACGGCAACGGCGTCATCACATGCTTGTAATATTTAAGGGGCCAGCCGAGTTCACGATGCACATAGTGCAACGTGTAGAGGAAACATTGAGAGTCCGATTCAAAGCCGATGTACCCCCGATGTAATTTGCGCTGGAATTCAACATTCTTCAGGTAGAAAGTATTTTCACCATTAGCCAGAGCAGTGTACCCCTGCATAAAGAAAGGGTGAGCGGCGTATCGAACGATGTCGTAGTTGGTGTTCTGGCGACACTGGGCGGTAATAACCTTGGCGGTGAACTTATCGTCCGCCTCCCAGAGATTGAAGTAGGTACCGATGTCGCGCGGATCACCGATCTCCTTCAAGGTGACAACATCGGGCCAGAACGAATAGACAAACCCCTGCTCGTTCTCCTCCAGCAACGCCCGCAGCTTCAGTCGAATATCGAGCAGCAGATCTTCTTTCTCTCTCTGCTCGGCATGTTTGTACTGTTTTGGATACTCGAAGGTCTCAAAAACGTAATTCGGCATAGCAATGATATCGAGGCCCGACAACGGATTGGTCTCTGGAACCCACTGCATCACCCGCTGAAATCCGGCAGCATGCAGAAGGTCTTCGGCCAGCTTCACCCCCTCATCAGTGCAGGCCATCGACAAGGTCGGCAGATGTTTATACGATTCGAATACACCACCCAGATCGTGCATGATCATGGCAAAACCGGAGTTATCATGCCCTTTTTGCTGTGATTGCATCAACAGCAGCGCCTGACTGGGATGGAGATAATCGAGACTTTTGATTGCGCCAATTCGACACATGCTTCCTGCCCTCATTCATCGGCTCGCACCGCACTTAATTGCGATCGCCAAACGAATAGAGCAATGACCATGCCCTGTTTTCAGAAAAGAGGTCGACAACCATTGGATAATATTCGTAATACCCTGTTTAATAAGGATATTTACTTAAAAAAATACAAATTTAATCAATTAATTTCAACTTCGAATAAATATGTTACCAAAAAATGAGTCTAAAAAACACTCACTAATGAATCAAAAACACTTACTTTATGTACAATGTCTTCTAATAAATAATTTCACGTTTGTTTTTTTGTAACTATTCAGTTCTATTGAAAATCACAAGAAAGACTTAAGAAAAGTTGCCATCCCCGAATGATTCTATCCAAGGATCCATGACTTTAAAGGCTGGATTCCCGATTACACCCTCGGGAATGACACTTTTTTCGCAGGTGCTGAATAATTAATGTTTTCCAAAAAAAAATCCCCCGCATCGATTCGATGCGGGGGATTTAATCGATTATAATGACAGAGCTAAAGAAGATCGATCCAGCCATGAGTATCGGCGATACGGCCATACTGGATCCCGGTGAGACTGTCGTAGAACTTCTGGGTCAGGCTCCCCGTTTTGCCACCATTGAGTTTAACCGTTCGATCCTTGTAGGTAAACTGGGCAACAGGTGAAATCACCACCGCCGTTCCGGTCCCGAACGCCTCGGTTAACCGGCCGTTCTCAACCCCGTCGATCACTTCATCGACAGTCAGGGCGCGTTCCTCAATCTCAAGGCCCATCTCCCCGCAGAGGGTCAACACCGACCGTCTGGTGATTCCGTCAAGAACAGTCCCCTTGAGCGGCGAGGTTACGATCTTGCCATCATAGACGAAGACCATGTTCATGCTGCCAACTTCCTCGATATATTTCTTCTCTTTGGCATCGAGCCAGAGGACCTGATCGTACCCTTTGGCTGTCGCCTCACGAGAAGCATAAAGGCTCGCCGCATAGTTGCCGCCGGTCTTCGCTTCACCGGTCCCCCCTTCTGCCGCGCGGACATAATGATCAGAAATCCAGATCTTGACCGGAGCGATACCTCCTTTATAATAGGCGCCGACCGGCGAGAGAATCACGTAGCAAAGATACTGATCGGCCGGGCGTACACCGAGCATCGGCTCATTGGCGATCATGGTCGGGCGAATATAGAGACTGGTTCCGGCAGAATGTGGCACCCAATCGGCTTCGAGACGGATCAGTTGACGCAGAGCCTCCAGAAAATCGGCCGGATCGACAACCGGCATACACATCCGCTCGGCGCTCCGGTTGAAACGGGCAACGTTGTCGGCCGGCCGGAACAGCGCTATCCGGCCGTCCTCACGCCGGAACGCCTTGAGCCCCTCAAAGATCTCCTGCGAGTAGTGCAGAACCATAGCGGCCGGATCGAGACTGAACGGTCCATACTGCTGAATACGCGCCGAGTGCCACCCCTTGCCGGTATCGTACTCCATAACCAGCATCCGGTCGGTAAACTGCCGGCCAAATACCAGGGTCGATTCATCTTTGATTTTCGGTTTCTGCGTTGTAAGGGGAAGGATTTCGATCTTCACAGTGTGACCTCCGGGCCGATTGTTGAAATAATTATTTAGCATAGTTCTGCCGACCCCTGCAAGCCTGACGACAGCAATCGACATTTTTGTCTGATGATCGACAGTAAATTACTGTTTTTTGCTCATAAGTCGCTATAATCGCAAGACTGATTCAGACAAGCGAGGTGTACAATTGCGAAGATTAATGACGACACTCTTCTTTCTGTTTACGCTGCTGATGATCCAGATCAGCTTCGTTCCCGGCTCGATAGGCTTCGAACTTCACCCTTTGGCAACGCGCAACCTCTCCCCCACGATTCTCGGTTTTGGCTTGCCCGCATTGGGCGCGGCGCAAATTCTGCAGCCGAAATCCGGCCAGATTATGACCGTTATTGATCTGGTCTCCAATTCCACCGAAAACAGCACGGCAGACGAGTCGCTGATTTTCGATGGAGAAACGTATCGAGTCGCCCTGCTTGTCGACTATGGTATCGGCGAGAATCTGGAGATCGGTCTTGAATTACCTTTGATCAGTCATCAGAGCGGTTTTCTTGACGGCTTCATAGAAGAGTGGCATGACCTGTTCAACCTGCCGCAGGGGATTCGCGAGCAAAGGGGGCGAAATCAGCTCGATTACAGTTACTTGCGCCAGGACGGCACAGCATTCAGCATTCAATCCGACCAGACCGGAATCGGTGATCTCTCGTTGCGGGGGGGATGGCAGCTCAAGAGAGATGCCGAAAAAAACCGGGCGTTGGCGGTGCGGGGCAGCCTCAAACTTCCGACCGGCAGCGCCAAAAAACTGACCGGCAGCGGCAGCACCGATCTGGCCATCTGGCTGAGCGGTGAACAACGTCTACCCGCCGCCACCGGGCAGTTTTATCTCTATGGTGGCGGCGGCGGGATCTTCTCAAACGATGGCGATCTGCTCGCCGGGCAACGCAATAATCTAATCGGATTTGTCACTCTCGGCTGCGGTTGGCAACCCTGGTCAGAGGTTGGACTTCAACTTCAATTCGATGGCCACACGCCGTTTTATCGGCATAGCAGCCTGCGGGAACTGACAAAATTTGCCGGGCAACTCGCTATCGGCGGCAGCCTCTCCCTTGGGAGCCACAGAGTGCTGGAGCTGGCAGTGGTTGAAGATATTATCGTCGATACAGCCCCCGACGTCGTTTTTCACCTTGCCCTCAAGCAGCGGTTCTGATGGTCTCAATCAAGCTTTAAGCCACCCTTTTTCCTTAAAAAACAGTTCCAGACGATCGATTGCCATATCGATATTCTCCAGAGAATTGGCGTAGGAAAAACGCAGAAACCCTTCTCCCGCCGCACCGAAATCGATCCCGGCGGTAACCGCTACCCCGGTCTGCTCCAGGATCTCCTTCGACAGCGCCAGCGAATCGCCACTAATATGCCGGGCATCGGCCAGCACATAGAAAGCGCCGGTCGGCATCTTCCGGATCCCGAGGCCGAGCCGGCGCAGACGCGGCACAATATGTTTGCGGCGCTCATCATAGGCGGCCCGCATCTTTGCAACCGTTTCATCACAGTCACGCAAGGCGGCGATTCCTCCTGCCTGCACAAAA
This sequence comes from Desulfuromonadales bacterium, assembly GCA_014859615.1. Taxonomy (GTDB): domain Bacteria; phylum Desulfobacterota; class Desulfuromonadia; order Desulfuromonadales; family UBA2294; genus Kmv16. The sequence goes on from JACUTX010000054.1 coordinate 9,460, forward strand.
TTATTGGCACTGATCAAAAAATTTTGCTGCAGAGTCTGCAACGCCCGAATCGACTGCTGCGGTGCGATCAGATAACCGAGGCGCCAACCGGTCATGGCGTACGCCTTGGAGAAACCACCGAGGACAAAAGCATCCGACGTATATTCAAGGATCGTGTGCTCCTCCCCTTCATAAGTCAAACCGTGATAGATTTCATCAGAGATCACCGGTATCGGCAGATCGGCCAACGCTTCCAGCTCATCGCCCGAAAGAGTCGAACCGGTCGGGTTCGAGGGGGAGTTGATCAGCAGAGCACGGGTTTTCGGAGTCATGAAATTCAGGACATCGTCGGCGCGCGGCTGAAAACCATCCTGCAGACGCGTCTGCAAAAACCGGGCTTCACCACCGACGAAACGGATAAAATTCGGATAACAGGCATAGCTCGGATCGGGGAGAATAACATCGTCGCCGTCGTTCAAAAGCGAAGCAAAGAGGAGGAGCATGAGCGGGCTGGTTCCGGATGAGACCAGCACCTGCCCCGGATCGATATCGACACCATAGCGGCGTTTGTAAAAAGCGGCGATCTCGCGGCGCAGATCGAGTCGACCGAGAGAATGCGTATAGGTGGTCTCGCCCCCCTCCATCGCCCGACGGGCCGCATCGATCACCGGTTGCGGTGTTGGAAAATCAGGCTCACCAAGGCAGAGATAGATCACATCACGCCCTGCCGCTTCGAGCTCCTTCGCCCGTTCCATCACTTCCATCGCCAGAAACGGCGTCACCGCTTTTGCCCGACGGGCGACAGGAATCAGTTTTTGTTTCGGTGTCATGCAACGAACCTTCTGATAAGGACAGAGTAACGTTGCTGTGGAGAATGGCAACGAGCCAAAAAAAAGAGGCCAGCCCATATATCGGAGCAGGCCTCTTGATTTCGACATAACGTAAGCGACTCAGGTAAACATCAATTTGCGTTCCAGATCCATCGAGCGTGAGACCTGTTTGGCCGCGTCGACAGTGATCAATCCGTTTTTGCAAAGATCGACCAGATGCTGATCCATGGTCTGCATATTGTACTCGGAGCGGCCGTTTTCAATATGCTTCCCGATCTCGTCCAGGCGCCCTTCGCGGATACAGGCCTGAATCGTCGTTGTTGTCCGCATCACCTCGACCACCGGAATCAGGGTTTCTCCGACCTTATCCTTAACCAGACGCAAAGAGACTGTTGCAACCAGAATATCCGCCAGACGATGCCGCAGAATCTCCTGGGAATCGGGCGGGAAGTTGCCGAGCAGACGGTTGATGGTCGAGACCGCCCCTTGTGTGTGCAGCGTCGAGAAGACGAGGTGTCCGGTCTCGGCCGCCTTGATACAGGAATCGATCGTCTCCAGATCGCGCATCTCGCCGACCATGATTACATCCGGATCCATACGCAAGGCTGCCTTCAGAGCATGACTGAACCCTTGTGTATCGATGCCGACCTCTCGCTGAATAATGCAGCTCTTTTCCGAAGTGAAGATGAATTCGATCGGGTCTTCAACCGTGATGATGTTGTAATCCTGCTTTTGATTGAGCAGATTTATCATTGAGGCCAGAGTCGTCGACTTCCCGTTTCCGGTCGGACCGGTGACCAGGATCAAGCCGTTCGGCGCCTTGATGATCTCCTGCAGTACCGCTGGCAGATTAAGTTCCTTCAGTGTGCCGATCTGCGGCGGGATCACCCGCATGACGATTCCGAAACTGCCACGTTGTTTGAAGATGCTGACGCGAAAACGGCCGCCATCTTCGAGCGCATAGGAAGCATCGGTCTCGCGAATCTCCTCCGAGAGGGTTCGACCGCTCTGCTCCAGAATTGTCGCCGCAATAAATTCTGTATCCGCAGGCTTCAGGTGCGCCAGCTTGGAACGGATCAACTGTCCCCGACCGCGAAAAAACGGCGGATTATCAACTTCAAAATGAACATCCGATACCCGCTTTTCGAAGGCAATGCCGAGAATCTGATTTAATATTGCTGCATCCATATTCGCACCTCATATCGTTGAACGTCTCATAACCCGACGTTTCAGCCTGATTAAGCTCCGGCGTATTCCAATGCCTCCGCAACCTGATCGATCATCATTTCCAGAATTTCAACCGGAACCTCCACTTTCGGCCCGGTACCAAAATCCGCATAGACCATAAAAATCGACCGGCCAAACCGTTTGATCGGCAAAAGCAGAACGGTCGGGTCAGTCGGGGCACCGAATTTATCCTGCAACCCTCTCTTGATCGCGTCATCAGCGGCCCCGCAATAGAGTTCTCCTGATTTCAGCGTCTGCTGCAAAATCGAAGCGGCACCGATTGGAACTTCGAAACCGAGAGAGGGAGCGATCCCCTCATCACGCGACTGAGCAATCCCGATCGATCTTTGGGCAAACAGACCATCGGGACGCACAACCAGAGTTAACGCCCGGTCAAAGATCGTCGCGGTCAACTGCATAACCCCCTCTGCAATTTCAGGTGCCGTTCCCAATTCCGGCAGCAAGGCCAGAAACTCATTCAAACGCCGTATAAAAGAGACCTGGCGCGGTGGTGCCGGCCTGGTTTTTACCGCAGCGCCGGGGTCGTCCAACCCCTGATACACCCCGGGAATCCTGCGTTCCAGACTATCGAGATTATCCAGACCGAGAAGATCAGCTGTGATCCCCTCCGTCAAGTCCGGTTCCTCTTCTTCAAGAACCAGCTCACCATCACGGATTTTCTCATCGAACAGACGCAGCGCATCCATCAGGATACTCTGTACATCTACATTGATTTCACGTTCGATCTCATCCGGGTAATATTTAAAAGAGTCAGCCGACGTCTCATCTTTTGCCTCAAGAGTAAATTCCCCTTTGCGCCAGGTCAGAACTTCGATCAGGGTCAATTCAATCAGGGATTTTAACGCCGCGTAGGCTTCCTGCTCTCCGACCATCCCCCAATCAAGCAGGGTGACGATAAGTGGGCGGCGGGGGGTTCCGGGGGTATGTTGAATACCGAGAGCCTCCTGCAGAGCCTCTTCGGTGATGGCACCGTGCGCAATCAGAATATCACCAATACGAACACCGTTATTCAGGTGACTGGCTCCAACGATATATCCGTTTTTAAAAACAAGCTGACTTTCACCACGCTTCCCTTTGATGTGCAAGATCCCGGAATTACGGGTCGAATGCATCAATTGAATCACATCAACAATCGGCAGGTGTTCAAGATCACCGGTAAAAGCCATTTAAGCTACCTCTTGGTAAATTTGCACGCATTAATCAGCGCCTGTTGCGTCCCCCTCCACTCCTCAAGCAATTTCGACAACATAACTCAAAACAGTGCGCAAATTCAAGAAGTTCAACACAGAGCCAGGACAATAATTTCATATCCGGCAAATTCCAAAGTTAAAACGATCCGGCAGAACATCAAAAAGCATCAAAAAGACTTTTGGGTTGCACCGCTGAAAACAGGTACAGACATTTTTTACGACAACGATTTGATATTGGAAAAAAAGCTATTTAATGCGCACCAACGGTTCATGCTCCACTGACGTATCGGCCCCCATCTCCTGCGGCTGAAATCCGCTCAGCGGCACCTGCATCGCCAGCATACCGACAGACGTCACCGCCAGAAGAGCCAGAAAAGCAAAACCGACGAAAACCCTTTTTCCAAAAGTCACCGCATAGTAGCGTCTCTTTTCGTCTGCGGTACGTTTTGACGCCGAGTAGATCTGATAACTCCCCAGGATAATAATCAAAGCAACGATCGGAGACCAGGTGAGATAAAACAGGCCGACCGCTCCGATCAGACCGACGATCCATAATTTGGGACTGATCACACCGATGATCCGTCCGCCGTCCAGAGGAGAGATCGGCAGAAGATTGAAGAGATTAAGTAAAAATCCGGTCATCGCCAGAGCGAACCAGAAAGGGTTGCCGGTCAGATAACCCGCCCCGGCGCAGCCGATCGCCCCGATGGTGCCGAGGAGCGGCCCGCCATAAGCCATCACCGCCTCATCAAAAGCATTTTTCGGCAGCTGCTTCATCCCTATAACTGCCCCCATAAACGGAATAAACATCGGTGCGGTCGCTTTTATTCCCATCATCCGTAGCGCAATCACATGCCCCATTTCATGAATAAACAGCAGCGCCACGAACCCGACCGCAAACGGCCACCCCCAAAATACCGCATACGCCCAGATGCTGATCAGCATGGTGATAAAGGTTTTGAACTTGCCGATCTGCAGGATAAAACCCAAATATTTAAGCTTGCCGAAAACAAAGAGCAA